>NZ_JAPEQW010000111.1:0-846 GCF_026168575.1 Acinetobacter entericus | reverse complement strand
CATTGAGTACCGTCACCACCCAAGAAACTACCGTCGTCACCATCACCTCTTGTTCCGAAGACAAGTGTACCGAAGTTCCAGTCACTACTGGTGTCACCACTGTAACTGAAAAGGACACTACCTACACCACATACTGCCCATTAACTACTGTCACTACTCGTGAAACTACAGTTATTACTGTCACCTCTTGTTCCGAAGATAAGTGTACCGAAGTTCCAGTCACTACTGGTGTCACCACTGTAACTGAAAAGGACACTACCTACACCACATACTGCCCATTAACTACTGTCACTACTCGTGAAACTACAGTTATTACTGTCACCTCTTGTTCCGAAGATAAGTGTACCGAAGTTCCAGTCACTACTGGTGTCACCACTGTCACTGAAAATGAGACCACCTACACTACTTACTGCCCATTGACTACTGAAGAAACTTCTAAGCCAACTGCAGCACCAACTACTGAAAAGCCAACTGCAGCNTCACTACTCGTGAAACTACAGTTATTACTGTCACCTCTTGTTCCGAAGATAAGTGTACCGAAGTTCCAGTCACTACTGGTGTCACCACTGTCACTGAAAATGAGACCACCTACACTACTTACTGCCCATTGACTACTGAAGAAACTTCTAAGCCAACTGCAGCACCAACTACTGAAAAGCCAACTGCAGCACCAACTACTGAAAAGCCAACCGAACAACCAACCGAGCAACCAACCACTGTTACTTCTGTAACTTCTGCAAGTTCTCAAGCACCATCTAACCCATCTGAGGAAGCATCCACCTTCGAGGGTGCAGCTCCAGCAGTCAAGGCTACTACAGTTTTCGCCGGCTTAACCTTCTTATTGAC
>NZ_JAPEQW010000110.1:0-849 GCF_026168575.1 Acinetobacter entericus | reverse complement strand
TTGGCGAACTTCTGATTGAACTGCTCAATGAAGCAGGGTAGCCAGGCATTCGCTTGCTCAATCGAACAGATACCTTCCAAGCGCATTTCTTTGATCAGACGGTCCTGAAGCGTTCTATTCGCCCGTTCTACACGGCCTTTGGCCTGCGGTGAATTGGCGAAGATGATATCGATATTCAGGGTGCTGAGTACACGTCCAAACTGGGTAATCTTGGTGTCTTTCTTGCTGCTTTGATTCACTCTAAAGACTGAATGTTTGTCGCTGTAAAACGCTAAAGGCTTACCGTGCTGTTCGACATATAAACGTGTTGAAATCATATAGTCAAAAGTTGATTCTGACTCACAGAAGCGTAAATGCTGTAATTTACCTGTGGCATCATCAATGAACACCAGTAGACAGCATTTAGCAGCGCGTCCTTCAAACCAGTCATGGTGTGAGCCATCAATTTGGATCAGTTCACCAAAGCAATTCCGGTTGTAACGAGGCTGATACGGGCGTTTCAGGCGCTTGGATCGAGGAATCCATAAGTCAGCTGCAATCATCCAGGAACGCAGGGTTTCTACTGAAAGATCGAGTCCATGTACGGTGGTGAGCTTTTCATGCGCTAAAGTGGGCCCGAAACCATGGAGTTGGTCAGAAACAATATTGAGGCATTTGAGTCTGAGTTCTTCAGGAAGTTTGGAATTGCTGATTTGGCCACGACCGGCATGGGCTAATGCAACTGGACCTTGGGCTTTGTATTTCTGCAGTAAGCGTCTGATCTGACGTTCTGAAATATGAAGTAGCTGAGCAGCATGGGATTGAGTTATGCGTTGATCGCAGATTTCCTGCAAGACCGACAATCGTTTA
>NZ_JAPEQW010000109.1:0-863 GCF_026168575.1 Acinetobacter entericus | reverse complement strand
TTTTTATGTTTTAATAGACAAAAGAAAACCCACCGTGGTGGTGGGTTGGATGGAGGTGTTATGAGTCTTAAATATAAAGGCTTCTCGGGAAGTGTTGAGGCATCATCAGAGGGTGAACTCCTAAACGGTCAAATTGATCTCATTGGTGATCTAGTGCTTTATGTTGGTAAAACATATGATGAATTAGAATCAGCATTCCGAAATTCGGTTGATAGTTATATTGAATTTTGTGAAAAACACAATAAAAAACCAGCGATACCAGAAAAACCTAAATCAACTGAACGCGGCGTAATTCCAGCAGGTACACGAATTAAACTATATGAAGGTCGTGTAACACTACTGGAAGACGTTGTAGTTGATGCAAACCAAGAGTGGATTAATAAAGCCATTAAAGATCAGGAGGATTATTTTAATGGTATTGGTCGTGTTGGAAATCTGCCTACTGAGTCAAAAAAATCAGGTGGTGCTATAGGCGGATCAAAAGATACCAAATGGATGCTTTAATCAAAAGAGAAAGCAATTATATCTGCAACTCTAATTTGGTATGACTTCCCTGAAAAATCCAATAGATGCAAATAACCTTGTCTTAGTTGATCAGGGAAGTTACTCAAATCACCAGAACCGTTATATTCTTCGATATGTTTGGTTCTTGGTTTTTTAACATGTTCCTCGTAAATTTCCTTGTATTTTCTATTTAAGATTAAATCATAATATTCATCATCTGTAATAATTTTACCATTAAATTCAAAACCATTGCTAAAAATGGTTACGGGACTTCGCTCACCAGATGGAAGACTTTCCTCAAATTTAATAATCTCAATCAAAAGCATATTGGTTCTTGTATTTTTCACTTTACTCTCCAC
>NZ_JAPEQW010000108.1:0-881 GCF_026168575.1 Acinetobacter entericus | reverse complement strand
CCTCTAGATATTTTTCTTTTGCCTTGGGTAAAGGTTTAGCGCGTGGCTTTGTTTTTGGTGGGCGTTTCTTGGTTTTCCAAAAGTAGTCGTCTGCATTCATATATTGCGCCCATTAAAAAACCACCCGAAGGTGGTTTTGGTATTTCTTAAGCAAAAAAATCCTTTCGCCCTATCTTGGCTAAAAATCGCTCCATATCTTCCGCATGAGGGAAAGAGACTTTTTTGCTATGGTTTTCATCAAAAATAACCATCACATAATTTGCTTTATCATTGATTTTTATTAAACGTATTTTATCTGTATTTATCACAACATCATCTACCTGAAGCAACATACTGCACCCTTTAACAAAGTTTTATTTTTCGAGGATTTAGAGTATTCAGATAATTGATTTTCGTCAATTCATTTCCCAAGCAAACATCAAATCATCCGGCGTCTGCAACCAACATCCCTGCTTACTGCAAAACGCATGTATGTCATTTAGATATTCAGTGAACTGATCCACTGTTGCATCTGTCGTGCTAATCAATTCATTCAAGCCATCAGCCACTTGTTGATACATCGGATGCTTTTGTTCTTTTAAAACTTTGACTGCAGCAAATGTGTTTCGATACTGGCCCACATCATCACGCGCATAGATCCGAGCAAGAAAGTTTTTCTTAAAATACAAATGCTCTGAGTCTTTATCTGTGCCTTGTCGTTTAGACCATTGATTCATCCACATCCAATAAAGCCGATTCTGTGCCTTGCTGCGGTCATCTTCTTTCTGGTTAATCCGCACTACCAATGGCTTGCCTTGCTCAATTGCTTGATTATGCCAAGTGTTTAGGAAGCCCAGTGTTTTGGTGATATTGAGATGCGAATCAATAATGAATGTTGCGGG
>NZ_JAPEQW010000107.1:0-917 GCF_026168575.1 Acinetobacter entericus | reverse complement strand
AGATCTCTTTCATAAATCAAAAAACGATCTTCTTTTTGGTTAATATTTGCACTCCGGATTTCTTAGCATTCGTGCATAATCTGCGGATGAAATACATCGATTCAAACAAGCTTTCTGATCCTCAGTTCAAGCGATACACAGGCATCTCATGGTCAACTTTCTATTTGATGGTTGAGCAATTGAAGAAACATGTCCCTGCCAAAGGCAGACCGCCCAAGTTAAGCCTGGAAGACCAGGTTCTGCTCTGTCTAAGCTATTGGCGGGAATACCGAACCTTATTTCACGTTGCGACGAGCTACGGGGTTTCAGAGCCCACAGCCTCAAGAATTGTCCGTCATGTTGAAGACTGCCTGATTCGGTCCAATCTCTTTAATTTACCCAAAGATTTACCCGAGGGCGAAGGCATCGATTGGAATGTTGTGATCGTGGATGCCACAGAAATTCCAATCCAAAGGCCTAAAAAAACAGAAGAAAAGCTATAGCGGCAAGAAAAAGACCCACACTTTCAAAGTACAGGCCATCATTCATTATCAAACTCAAAAAATCCTGAGTTTATGTACGAGTCGTGGTGCCGTACATGATTTCGAACTCTTCAGACGTAACTTGAATCAGATTCCTGCAGGTGCATTTATCCTTGCGGATAAGGGTTATCAGGGAATTTATACAGTGTATCCAAATAGCTTGTTGCCATTAAAAGCAAAGAAGCGCTGTAAACTGGATTCCGAACTAAAAATCTATAATCAGGAAATCAATAAAAGAAGAATTGGAATTGAGCATGTATTTGGCAGTTTGAAAACCTTCAAAATTCTTGCTGAGCGATATCGCAATCGAGGCAAAAGACTAGCATTAAGATTCAATCTAATTGCTGGAATTTATAACTTGGAGCTGAGTGAAAAATGACTTATGAAAGAAATCTA
>NZ_JAPEQW010000106.1:0-924 GCF_026168575.1 Acinetobacter entericus | reverse complement strand
CCTTTATCCCACTCAAATGAAAATTGCTGTTCAAATACATGCGCCACTTCATGCGAATATGTGAATTGCTTGCGTTTGCGTACAAGTTCCACCCAGTCGAAGATACGATTAATATGCAACTTTTCAGCTTGTTCAAAGACTGAGGATTGGGTAACTCGAAGCCTTTTATTTTCATCCCAGTCAAGGCTTAACTGAGCGCTAAGCCCTGTTGCTTGCTCATGCGCAAATCGTACAGAAACAGACAATAAGTTTGCTTGATCGAACTTGATTGCAGGGCTTGTCGCAATCAATAAACCTGAGCCCAAAAAAAGAGCCTCATTTGAGACTCTTAAAGTTGATTTGGACCATGGTGTTTCAATATTTCCAAGTACAGCCACAGCTCTGGAGAAAGTGGACGTAAAACCACGTGACACACCGACGATATGATTGATATCAAACTCAGCATGGATTTCAGCAGTGCAGTCCAAACTTACGTCAGCATCAATTGTGAAAAACTCATTNAACCACGTGACACACCGACGATATGATTGATATCAAACTCAGCATGGATTTCAGCAGTGCAGTCCAAACTTACGTCAGCATCAATTGTGAAAAACTCATTGATGCTATAAGTCAAAATATCTGACTCAATGCGAGTATCTATAGCCGCATCAATTTCAAAAGTGATGAGCTCTAAAATATCCGCTTCAATCAGAACAAAACTATCAACAACTGCGTCAACATCACAGACTGTCAGGCCAATGATCTGTAAATCAGCTTGAATAGCCGAATAAACAATTACATCAATTTCAAAGAAGTTCTGACCTGTTTCACCAAAATTCAGTGATGTTGAACCAGTAGCTATATCAGTGAAATTTAGATTAACCAGGTGCGCATTTAGCGCTGAATAGTCGCCCATGATTCACCTCTTAAACTGGCGGTCTG
>NZ_JAPEQW010000011.1:22783-129825 GCF_026168575.1 Acinetobacter entericus | reverse complement strand
TTATTGGTGAGAATATAGACACTTTAAATGGGTTCTAACATTTTAATTTCGTATAATCACCATTATGTTAAATAGACTAATTAAACATCCTCTGGGAGAGGCCAAGTAATATTATTATGAAATTGTTCATACCAGTAGTGTCTTATATATTCATCATATGCCCTATCAAAATGGTATACGAATAAATCTAATTCATTATTAAGTTCTATATCATATTTATATTTAGCTGACGCTAAATAACCTTGTATTTCATATAACTCATCAAATATTGGAGTTGCTGCTTCAAATTTTAATTGTTTAATTTTAACTATAAGATCTTTGATTTGCTTTTCATACATATATAATATTCTAGATATATCAATACTAGTATCTCTATGAATTATTAATTTTTGCTCGAATTCACTCCATGTATACATCATATTAAAGGTGATCCTTAATTAGTTTCCCTAAAATTAACACTATACACTTTATACGAAACCTAAACTTCTAAATTAAATAATATCAGCATCTTATGATCTATAAAAAACCGCTCTTTTGAGCGGTTTTTTATTTCAATGAAAACTACTTCACATCAAAACGGTCTGCGTTCATTACTTTCACCCAAGCCGCAACAAAGTCTTTTACAAACTTCTCTTTGTTGTCATCTTGTGCATACACTTCTGCATATGAACGTAAAATCGAGTTTGAGCCAAAGACTAAGTCTGCACGTGTCGCCGTCCATTTGGTTTCCCCCGAAGCACGGCTGACGATGTTGTACGAATTCTTGCCTGTTGGCTTCCAGTTGTACGCCATGTCAGTCAAGTTCACGAAGAAGTCATTGCTCAATGTTCCCACGTTGTCAGTGAACACACCGTGTTTCGAGTCGCCATAGTTCGCGCCAAGTACACGTAAACCGCCCACCAGCACCGTCATTTCAGGCGCCGTCAAACCAAGCAATTGCGCACGGTCAAGCAGCATTTCTTCAGGCTGTACCGCATAATCCGCTTTCACATAGTTGCGGAAACCGTCAGCTTTGGGTTCAAAGTCTTCAAATGAGTAAGCATCCGTTTGCTCTTGAGTGGCGTCACCGCGGCCAGCTGTAAATGGCACAGCAATATTGACGCCTGCTGCTTTCGCTGCCTGTTCGACGGCTGCTGTACCGCCCAGCACGATCAAATCGGCAATGCTGACTTTCTTGGTAAGACCCGCCTGAATTTCTTCAAGTTTTGCGAGTACTTTGGCTAAACGCGCAGGTTCATTGCCTTCCCAATCCTTTTGCGGCGCAAGGCGGATACGTGCGCCATTCGCGCCGCCGCGGTAGTCCGAACCGCGGAAGGTGCGCGCGCTGTCCCATGCTGTTGCAATAAGTTCAGCAGAAGATAGCCCGCTGGCTAAAAGTTTTGCTTTCAGTTCAGCGACTTCTGCATCGGTTAAGGTGTAATCAACAGCCGGAATTGGATCTTGCCAGATTAAATCTTCTGCAGGTACGTCTGCACCTAAGTAACGCGATTTTGGCCCCATGTCGCGGTGGGTTAATTTAAACCAACCACGAGCAAATGCATCATTTAATTGTTCAGGGTTATGGTAGAAACGCTCTGCAATTTTGCGGTATTCAGGGTCAAATTTCAGCGCCATATCGGCATCGGTCATCATCGGGTTGCGGCGGATATTCGGGTTGTGCGCATCAACAGGCTTGTCTTCCTCTTTGATGTTCACTGGTTCCCATTGTTTCGCGCCTGCCGGACTGAGCGTTTTTTCCCACTCATAAGTAAACAGCAAGTACAGGAATTCGTTATCCCACTTGGTTGGGTGCGTGGTCCATGCGCCTTCCAAGCCGCTGACCATGGTATTTGCACCATTGCCTGTGCCTTCCGGGTTGTGCCAGCCCAAGCCTTGGAATTCAACATCTGCGCTCTCCACATCTGCGCCCAAGTTTTCAGCTTTACCATTCCCGTGCGCTTTACCGACAGTATGGCCGCCAATCGTGAGCGCTACGGTTTCTTCGTCATCCATCCCCATGCGGTCAAAGGTCACACGCATATCCTGCGCGGTGCGAAGCGGGTCTTGCACACCATCCACACCTTCAGGATTGACATAAATCAAGCCCATCTGCACCGCAGCCAATGGGTTTTCTAGAGATGAGCGGTCTGCATCACTGGCATAGCGCTCTTTGGTTGGCGCAAGCCACTGGCGCTCTTCACCCCAGTAAATGTCCTTTTCCGGCGCCCAAATATCGGTACGTCCACCGCCAAAACCGAAGGTTTTTAAACCGGCAACGTCATACGCCACCGTACCGGCGAGTACAATCAAATCGCCCCAGGAAATTTTGTTGCCGTACTTGCGTTTAATCGGCCAAAGCAGGCGGCGGCCTTTATCAGTATTGACGTTATCCGGCCAGCTGTTGAGCGGCGCAAAACGCTGGTTGCCGGTATTGGCGCCGCCGCGGCCATCCTGCTTGCGGTATGAGCCCGCCAAGTGCCATGCGGTACGCACAAACATGCCAATGTAGCTGCCATAATCCGAAGGCCACCAGTCTTGGCTGCTGTTAATCAATTCACGCAGGTCTTGTTTAACCGCTTCCAGATCCAGTGATTTAAAGGCGGCTGCATAATCAAAGTCCGGATCCATTGGGTTAGTTTTTTTATCATGCTGAGAAAGAATATCGAGATTTAAAGCGTTGGGCCACCAGTCGGCATTACTTGTGCTGGCTACGCTGGTCTGCCCACCGGCTTGGTGAAATGGGCAACCGGATGCTTGCGAATTTTGTGTCATTGTAAGTCTCCAAAATAATTATGAAGTATTGTATTGAACCGTAAAATACATCTGCTGCTGATTAAGAACATATCTTGTTTTTGACCGAAGCCCAAGCAAATTTAACGAATCAGAACAATCGGTTTATTCAATTTAAAATATTAAAAATAAATGATTTTTTGTTTTTCAAAAAGTTATGACTTTACTTCTGAAGAAAATAGGCTGACCCGCGTTTTTGGAGGCTGATGGCTTCTCTGAATCCTGTTTTTCGAAAAATCCGATGCCCAGTGCCAGTCGCTGAAAAGCGAAGAAATCGGTATGGTTCATCGCCTCTTATTTTATCTGCTCGAAAATAAAAGCAAAAACGCATGGTGATCTATGCAATGCGATATTTCTCAGATTATTCAGCAGCACGATATTATTTTATTGGATGCCATTTGCGTGATTTGTAATGGCTGGGCTAAATTTTTAATTCAAAATGATCATCCAAAAAATTTAAACTTGCCTCTGTGCAATCTCCGCTTGGAGAAGCAATTTTAAAACACTATGGCATATCAACTGAGCATTACACCGCCGTGGCGGCATTATAGATTTATCAGGGACTAGTGCCTAAAATTTTATTTCAAGCCGCTGATAAGCTGCCCATTTGGCAACGGCAAGGCCTGGATGAAATCCAAGCCGCCATTGTGATGCAAATTACAGAGTGTGTTGAAATTGCATTTGGGCTGTTATTTCTCGTTTTGAAAAAGCGTCAACTTTAACATCTATTGAATATTATCGGCATGCTTGGCCTCAGCGCCCTGATCTTGGCGGCCGATCCCCATTGCTTCCGGCAGGCGTTTCATCCATTGGTAATGAACACTGCAATGGCATCGCTGTCTATCGCGGCCATTGCGCTCATCAAAGAACCTCAGCCATCGGCTTAAACCGTTAAGCGCTTGCCTTCGCGGATGCAGATAAATGGATTCATCAGCTTCGAAGATTTTTGACGCGCCTTCTGCAGGTCTTCTTCCGGCTGTTCACGGCTTTCATCCGTCAACTGGAAGGTACGGTAATGAATAGCCAATGAACATTTGGCATGCAGGTCTTTATGCGCCTGGAATGCTTCATCCGGATTCATATGCAGATAGCGCATCAATAAGCGCGGTTCATAGGCGCCTATCGGCAGTAGGGCAATCCGCGGTGCGCCATATTTGGCATAGATTTCTTTAAAATGAGGAGAATAGCCGGTATCACCGGCAAAAAAGCAGTGATCTGCGCCATTCAAGACAGAGAAGCCGCCCCAAAGCGCGCGGTTCTGATCACGCAGGCCACGGCCTGAGCCATGCTGAGCAGGCGTATAGACCAGCTTTAAATCCCCCAGCAGTGCAGATTGCCACCAGTCCAGCTCATAGACCTGAAAATGCTCAGGCAAGTAGTAACTATTGCCCAGCCCAGTATAAATAGGCATGGCAAACTGCTCATGCAGCCAGCTGAGGGTACTTAAATCCATATGGTCATAATGGTTATGGCTCAGCAGCACGGCATGAATATCCGGCAGCTCTTCCAAGGCAATTCCTGCAGGGCATGCGCGGCACGGCCCGCGGCCTTGGCTTGGGCCGGCATATTCCGCCCAGACAGGATCTGTCAGCAAGTTATAAGGGCCGATTTGAATCAGCACCGTTGCATGCCCGACAAACCAGACCTGCCAATCATCTATTTTGGCATTGGGGCGGTTTTGCGGCAGGGAACGCGACGCTTGCGCAAACTGCTGATATTCCTGCTTGCGGTCTACATTCCAAGTCGATGAGCGGCGCTTCAGCATCCACTTAATAAAATTAGACCGCTTATGGCTTTCCGGCGGCCGCAGCGCATTAAAAAAATGCTCGCCATTAAAATGCGCTGAGGCGAGAAACTCAAACATCGGCTGACGCCAAGTATGTGACCAGCACGCCTCTGCTGGCAATTGAAAATGCTTTTGTTCCGACTCGTGCTTCATGGACATTCAAAGTTCTTCAAAAAATTCTAGCAAACAAAATCAGCTGAATAGGCAGCTGAACTTAATCCAAACGGCCTTTCATCCGTTCCAGCCAAACCTGTTGAGATTGCGGTTTGACAAAGAGTGCCACAATTTCAGGATGAATCTGTTTAATTTGTGATTCAATCCGATTCACGCAGGACTCAATTTCATCGGCGCTTAAATGATCTTTAAATTCCAGGCTTAAAGATGCAATAACCTGATGCGCCCCCATCTGTTCTGTCAGTACGCCATTCGCAGACAGCACTGCCGGGTCCTTCTGCGCAATGTGCAGCACATCGTGCCGCAGCTGCGGATCAGCAGTCTCCCCCATCAGCAGGCCCTTGGTTTCACGGGCCAAAAGACATGCCGAAACAGCTAAAACCGCACCAATCATTACAGATGCTACACCATCCAGCACAGGCATATTCAATGCATGCGCCAAATAAACCCCAATGAAGGCGATAAATAAACCAATCAATGCCGCGGTATCTTCAAACAGCACCGTAAAAGCCGTTGGGTCTTTACTGCGCCGGAATGCTTCAAAATAGCCCAGCGCGCCTTTCGATTTTCGAAAGGCTTTTAAAGCGATAAACCATGATGCGCCTTCACAAATAATGGCAAAACCCAGCACTGCATAATTCACCATCGGGTTTTTAATTTCTTCTGGATAACGGATATGCTGCACTCCCTGATAAATGGATACTATTGCACCTAAGGCGAATACCAGCAAAGCGACAATAAATGCCCAGAAATACAATTCCCGCCCATAGCCGAAAGGATGCCTGGAGTTGGCCGGCTGCTGGGATTTTTTCATACCGTACAGCAGCAAAATTTCATTCAGGGTATCTACCACCGAATGAACCGCCTCACTCAGCATGGCAGAGCTGTTGGTGATGTAAGCAGCAATAAATTTGACCAAAGCTATCGCCAGATTCCCCAGCAATGCTGCATACACTACGGCTTTATTGGTACTCGACATTGCATGCTGTCCTAAAAAGTACGGCTTAAAATTATAATCATCAGCGGCGGCTTGTATTTCACTTGCTGGCGCGCTCCCGCTGTATTGCCCTATCTTAACCAAAGCATTGCTTGGCAAGGTTTATTTTTTGTTGTATTTCAATCTCTTTTTGCACATTTTCATAACGCAGGCGGGAGATTGTTTCAGCCTTAATGACTGTCTCCGCATTATGCAAGGTTCCATGTGGAACATGGATTTATCTGTCCGCAGGATAAGCGCCCTTCATCCGCTGGCTGGCAAATACGCATAAAAAAGAGAAGCCCTGCTTCCCTTTTTAGCTGAGTTTTCATTTTTTGGCTTTGGCAAAATATTGCATGCACCACTCTTTCCAAAAGTACATCACAATACCCAGCATCACCACAGCAATACCCGCGACTGCATTGGAACTAATGTGTTCATTATTCAGCGCCGCACCCAACACAAGGGCAATAATAGGCGTCATCACATTGCTTAAAGATACCGTAGACGCCGCCAAACGCTTGATCAGCCAGAAGTAGCACAGCATCGCCACAATAGACGACAAAATCATGGTAAACAAGAAGCCAATGATGGCATTCGTGCTGGGCATCTGTGTTGGAAAATGCTGCCAAATAAATGGCATCAGCAGCAATGAACCCAGTGCTGACACCATAAGCGAACCTGTGGCCTGCGACATCGGCTTCAGCGGGGCATTGATCTGCTTGACCCAGAAAATACTGCTGATATAGGACACCATGCTGATCAGCATCAGCACAACGCCCCACGGGTTGACTTTGCTGTCAGCAGAAGCAATAAAGACAAAGCTTAGACCGCTGACCGCAATGGCCATGCCCAGCCATTGCACTCCAACCAGCTTTTGAGTTTTTAAAATCACATGGCCAATCAAGCCCGCGATCAACGGTGAAAAACCAAAAATCAGCGCCATTAAGCCTGATGTTAAATAATTGGCTGCCAGATAAATAAACAGCTGCGCGCCAATTAAATTCAGGCTGCCTGCGATATAGCTTTGCACCGATACTTTGTCAAAAGGCAGCGGGCCGCGCATCAGCTTCAATACCAACAGTGCAATCACACATGCCCCAAAATAGCGGATGATCAGCACCCACATGGGATGCACTTCCGCCACACTCCAGACGATCGCCAGCGGCGTCGCGGCCCAAATCAGCACCAAAAGCGCATAAATACTAGCCGTCACGAATATTGGCGTTGAGTTTGAGTTCATAAATGGTTCTTTCGCGATATAAATTCAGAAAAGCGACTGCAAATAAATTCCACCCGAAATCTATTTCACGAGGCGGCATGGATGCCGCCTCAGTGCAAGGAGATAAGACTACTCATAAATGATCAATAATCTCCCTTAACCCTTCTTTAAAAAAAGGGGGAAACAATCCAAACGAAATCTGCACTTCGCAAAGACAACTCCCTCCTTTGAAAAAGGAGGGTTGGGGAGGATTAAAATCACTGTTTAACAGATCAACATTCGCTTTAGCTGCATCCATTAAATGCAACAAATGCTGTATGCCTGCGTTGATATAAAACAGACATAAAAAAGCAGACCCGCGTTGCCGGAGGTCTGCCCTCTTGCAAACTCAGATTACTTCACCAGCTTGCGAAGCTCTTGGCCCAAATCTAAATATTTGTCTGCTTCAAAGGCTGCATTTTTGCTGATCAATTTTTTCAAATGACGCATTTCTTTGGCTGCGTTGACCGTGATGCCGCCAACGACCGCACCATCCGTCACACCGAATAAAACGAACGATGATTCCGCACGTTGTTCAGGAGCAATTTCACCGCGGACAATCCATTCAGCCGCCGCCATATCACCAACAAATTGATAGTTGATCTCAAGCTGATCCGTCCAGAACCACGCTGGGTTTGGCGTAGGATGCTCAGCGCCCATCACATGGCGCGCAAAGATGCCCGCTTGAAGATTGGCATTTTCCCACGTTTCCACGCGGCGGTGGTTGCCGCAGTCACGCAGTTGCGTTGCTACATCGCCTGCTGCATAGATGTCTGCATTTGAAGTTTGGCAGTTGTCGTTGACTTTAATGGCAACATCAACGCCCAAGCCAGCCTCAACAGCCAGCTGTGCATTTGGCACAATACCGATGCCGTAAACCACTGCATCTGCACGCAATTCTTCGCCGTCACCTAAAGTCATAACAATTTCTTCGCCATCCAGCTTGCAGTCTGCAATAGAAGTTGAAAGACGAACATCTACGCCAGCTAAGCGCTGCTGTTCAAGCAAAAACTCGCTCAAAATGCGTGGAGATGAGCGGCCCATGACCATTGGACCCATTTCAATCACAGTCACTTGGCATTCTTTGAAGCGCGCGCTAGAAGCAAGCTCAAGGCCAAT
Organism: Acinetobacter entericus; assembly: GCF_026168575.1. Lineage (NCBI taxonomy): Bacteria > Pseudomonadati > Pseudomonadota > Gammaproteobacteria > Moraxellales > Moraxellaceae > Acinetobacter > Acinetobacter entericus. The sequence goes on along the minus strand of NZ_JAPEQW010000011.1, from coordinate 121,740 downwards.
CACACCGCCGCCGATCAAAATAATGCGTTGACCTGCCTGCAATACAGGAACTAAAGCTTGTGAATCTTCAAGATTGCGCAAGGTGTACACATGTTTGCCCAAAGCATCGAAGTTTGGCAAACGGCGCGCTGCACCGCCTGTGGCAAGCAGCAATTTGTCATAAGCAACAGCATCACCGTTTTGAAGTTCAACCGTTTTCGCATCCGCATTGATTTTCACCACGCCGTTGCCGCGAATGGTTTCCACCCCAAGTTCTGCCAGTTTTTGTTCGGACAGAATTTCTATCTTGGTTTCTTCAGGCTTCAAAATCACATCTTTAGAGAGCGGCGGACGTTCATACGGAAGATGCGCCTCATCACCGATTAAGATGATTTTTCCTGCGTATTTGTTGCCGCGAAGCTCTAAAATTGCACTTGCGCCTGCTTGACCCGCACCTACAATGACGATGGTTTCGATGTTGCTCATGTGCTTAAACTCTTACAATTATTTCAATTCAGCAGATACGATGCCAAAGCCCGCAATCCACTCGCTAATATCTTCGTAGCAATGCGTTGTCATTTCATACTCGCCGACTTCATGCAATGCAGCAAACGCCGCCATCCACGAACGCACTTCTTGACCGCCGCGTCCGCCGTCACGGCGGATTTCATCTTCTGTCATCGCTTCAATGGCTGCAAAGTCTGCTTTAGCAAAAGTCTGCAGCAGTGCGCGGTCCCACTCAGGGTTCAACGGCACAGCAACAGACGTATCACCTGCAGCCAATTTTTGACCCACTGCAATAATCTTGCCTTGACGTGTGTTACGTGCTTCTTCAGTCGGGTTACGACCCGCAATCAGGAACTCTTCCACGTCTGGAGGAACTGAGCCCATTTGTGGGGTTGGTGGATCATGAGAAAGGCCGCCTGTACCCAATACAAGTACGCGTTCATTTTCCAAATTCAATGATCTGATGAACTGCCCCACGGCACGGCCCAAAGCAATAGTGCGCTTAGTTGTAGGCATCGGCGCAGCTGCGCCATTAATAAAAATAGGCACAGTTGGGTAACGGTCCAAATGACCGCCGCATAAGAAATGCAAAGGCTGAGTCACGCCATGGTCCGCCTGCATACGGTATGAGTATGCGACATCGACACCTTCATCCAACACACGACGTACTAAATTAATAGCGGTTTCTTCAGGCACATTAATGTGGTCATTGTCTTTGCCGTAGTCCCAGTCGCCTGCGGCTTTGGCACGAATACCCACACAAAAAGAAGGCATTAAGTCATAGAAGAAACCATTAAAATGGTCTGGACCAAAAGTGATGATCAATGTTGGATTATAGTCTTCAACTTCTTTAGCAAGTTTGGCAAAAGTCTCACGGACTTTGTCTTCTTTGTATTTCTCTTGCGGAGAAGCGAATTCCATTAATGGGCTGTGCGATGCACAAATGAGTTTAACGGCCATGAGAGACTCCAGAACGGAAGGTCGATCCTTGAAAAGGTCATTAATCTGATTTCCCCCTGTCCTCCTGACTCATCAGAAGGAAGGCTGCGAACCTTTAGAAGATTCTATCAAGCCCATATCCTCTCTATGCTTAGAGGGATTAGGGGGACTGATATAACTACAGTGATTTAATGACAAGCAAGCAATCTGTAGAAAGCGGATTTTATTCGTCAAAGAAACCCGCACGCGGCTGACGCAAACCGCGAATGCCTAGACCGCATTCAGCGTTAATTAAAACGCCAGTCAAAGGACGGTTATTTTGACGAGAAGCCAAGAGCACGTATGAACCGGTCATCTCTTCCGGCTCAGGCAGGAAGTTCAGCGGCATGCCGCGCGCAATTTTCTCAGGGTCGCGTGCATCCAGCAGGCCAAGATTTTCCTGGCCCAAAGACGCAGCGCCTTTGATATTCACATTCATACCTGACGGCGCAACAGCATTCACTCGTACTTTAGGCGCAAGCTCATAGGCTAATTCTTTCATCACACCGACACCAGCATGCTTAGACGCTGTGTATACAGGGCCTCCGCCAGCAGAGTACAGTGCCGAATTAGACAAAGTAAATATGATAGAACCTTCAGAAGCTATCAATGCGTCCAATGCAGCTTTCGCGCCTAAGATCAGTGACTTGGTATTAATGCCCATGATTTCATCAAAGGCTTTTTCCAATTGCTCGCCAGACGTGTTGACGATATCTGCGTAATGATCCCAAATTCCAGCATTGCCCACAAAACAGTCCAGCTTGCCAAAACGTTCCAGCGTTGCATTTACAGCGCGGACATTGTCTTCATAGCTGGCTACATCGCCTTCGATCGCAAGAACTTTACCGCCAAAGTGTTCATTTAATGCGTCCACTTTTGCTTTAGAACGCTGAAGCACCGCAACTTGCGCGCCTTCTTCTAAAAAGCGTTCAACCAGCGCCCAGCCTAAGCCAGAACCGCCGCCAGTAATTAGCGCAACTTCGCCTTGCAGCCAACCCATGATTACTCTCCTGCCATCTCAACAAATAACTGTCCGTCTTCCAAAATCACTGGGAAAGTTTTAATTGGATCAGTTGCTGGCAAGCAAAGCGCTTCGCCAGTTTTTAAACAGAAACGCGCTGAATGCAATGGGCATTCAACTGTGCCGTCGTCTTCAAGGTAGCCTTCAGACATAGACGCGTTGCCGTGTGAGCAGCGGTCATTCATTGCAAAGAACTCACCGCCGTTGTTGAATACTGCAAGCGCTTCAATGCCATTGACGCCGCAGTCCACTTTCAATGCTTCACCTTCGTCTAAGTCATCAACTTGGCAAACAAAAATCTTATTCATTAGAAGAACACGCTCAGGTTGTGTGAGTTATAAGTCACTTGATCTAGGATGATCTTACGGTTAAAGATCTGGAAACCTAGCTCAGAATCAACTTTACGAAGTTTGTCGTGACGCTTGCCGCAATAGATAGTGACATCTTTCTCTTTTTGAGTACGGTACAGCAAATAAGTGACATAAACGTCATACTCGCCTTCCACTTCCGACGCTTCAACAATCACATTTGAAACCATGTGCGTTGTGCGAGACGGAGGCTCTTCTGCCCATGCCATACCTGTTTCAAGTCGGGCAACACGGCGTTCTAAAAGATCTTTCGTGTCGTTGAACACCCAAGTTGTAGGCGGTTCAACTGAACGGCGGCGGTCACGCGTTTGAGCGTTTGGTGTTGTACGCAGCGTATAAGAAATATCTTCTGCCAGTGTATCTAGCCAATCTCGGAACTTCCAATCGTCAAGCAATTTTGCTTCGCGATACAGGAACTGACTGATTTGATGCTGAAGTTCTAAACTGATCTGACTCATTTCATAAGCTCCTTCTCGTATTCGTCAGCGGCTTTTTCCACGTCTTCCCATTTTTCATGGATCAATAAGTCTGCCCAGCGGCGATACATGCCGCGTGCTGCAGTTTCAGAGAAAATATAGTTGGTGATGCCCGGAATGCCGTCTTCACGCACTTTCTCGTTGCCTTTACCCATTTCCATAATCAGCTGGTTCTTACGCGCTTTATAGCCGCGCAGCACTTTTTGGATTTCAATCCAGTTCTCAGAGTCATCTTGCTCAAGGAAACCAGCTGGACCAAAGGCACGCGTTGCAGAGCGTTCAAATGCTTCTTTCACTTCTTGCGATGCTTCAGCGTCGGCAATACAGAATGCCCACACTTCAGTTTTATTTGGACCGCGCGGGTGCCATACGCGAAGTGTTGCAGTGCCGTTCAGCCAAGACAATGTCGGGAACATGGTGTTGTGGCCAGCAAGACGCAAGGCGCGTACTTCACCTAGACGCTCTTTCACTTCGTCAAACGTTTCACGGAAGTAGTTGGCTACTTCGCCATCCACCCATACGTTTGCATCCGGTTTTTCGGTGAAGAAGAAGCCTGAACCGTGACCGCGTGAACCGTACTGGATCGCGTCTTTCGCCGTTTCCCAAACTGGGCGGGCAGTTTGCGCAGCGCCAAGTTTTTTCGATGATTCATCATCCGGCTTCGCGCCTAAGACTTGAATGGCAGAAGCATGCGAGAACAGGGCGTGATATTGGTCAGACGCAAACTGTTCCGCTGCAAATTTCCAGTTGCACTCGATTTCCCATTTGTGCACGCCGCCGATGATTTCAGTGCCGCCCGGACGGCGGTCTAAAACGCCGTCTAAATACCAAGCGATGTCGCCCATGTATTCTTCCAGATCTGGCGTGGTTTCATCCCAGCAGCCGAAGATTAAGCCTTTATAAGACTTAACACGGTTCACTTCAACCAGACCCCATTGCTCTTTGCATGCGCCTTGCGGGAAAGCGCGCTCTTCAAGCGGGATGTCTTTTAAAGAACCGTCAATACCGTAAGACCAGCCATGATACGGACAAGTGAACGCGCGGGTATTGCCGCAGTCTGCGAAGCTCACACGCATAGAACGGTGGCGGCATTGGTTTAAGAATGCTTTGATTGAGCCGTCTTTTTGACGCGCCACGATGATTGGATCTTCACCCATATACGTGTTGAAGAAATCACCCGCTTTAGGAATTTGGCTTTCATGGCAAAGGAATAGCCAAGTACGGCCGAACACACGTTCAAGCTCTAATTCATATAGATCCGGGTCGGTATAGATGGATGGCGAGATACGTCCATTTTGCGCATCAACTAAAGCGTCGATTTCGCGCACATCAATTTTTCCACTCATGAAAGCTCTCCTGCGACAACCGTGGGGTCACAAACAAATAGACTCAACTTTTCAACGATGATGGATTTTTGATGGGTTTTGGTGAAATATTTTTTTTGTTTCAATTAATAGGTTTAAGAACTTATTAATATAGCTATTGCTTATATTAAAACACCCGCATCAGCGCGCAGGCCATTTATTTCCTAAATGGCAAAATCATCTTCACGCCATAGTTGTTTATAGATTATACTGCCCCTAACTCATAGTAAGACATTTTTTGGATTACTCCTAGGCAGAATATATGGAATTACGACACCTACGCTACTTCATTACAGTTGCTGAAGAACTCAATTTCAGCAAAGCTGCGCTCAAACTTTATACCGCCCAGCCCTCTCTCAGTCAGCAAATTAAAGATCTTGAGGAAGATGTGGGCGTCAAATTACTGCACCGCACAAAACGTAAAGTGGAACTCACCGAAGAAGGTGCTGTATTTCTGGAGCAGGCGCGCTTAACCATCGCACAGGCCAACAAAGCCATTGCCATGGCGCGTCAGGTCTCTCAGGCCAAGCAGCAGATGCTGCGCATTGGTTTTGTTCCGGTGGCGGAAATGAAAATCTTCCCCTATGTCTTGCCGAACTTGCGGGTGCAGAATCCAGACCTGAAAATTGAATTGCTCAGCCTGAATAATGTTGAGCAGATGAAACTGCTGAAAAAAGGCGAATTGGACGTCACTTTTACCCGCCATAACTTCCACAACGACGAAATTGAAAGCCAATTTGTGCTGCGTGAACCGCTAATTTTTCTGTTGCCTAAAGACCATCCGCTGGCAAAATACGAACGAATTCCAGTTAAGGCGTTGAATGGCATAGATTTTATCATTCCAGCTGCCGAGCAGTCCTTGACGCTGCATACGGCTATTCTAGACTTTGCCAAAGCCAACAATATTGAATTCAATATTGTGCAGAAAGCCGACAACATTCTGTTCAATATCAACTCGATTGGCATGGGCCTAGGCTGTACGATTCTGCCGGGCTACATTGCCCCGCTGACCATGAGCAATACCGTCATCCGCCCGCTGGATATTGAATTGCCCTATCTTGACCTGTATGTCAGTTACCGCAAAAACAGCTCATCGGCGGCAGTGCAGAAATTTATTGAACTGCTGACCAAGGTATTTTATTTAAATATCGCCCGTGAACAGAGCTGAATTTTCCAGCACAGCTTCAAATATAAAAGCGCCATTATTCATTGTAAAAATAATGGCGCTTTTTTTAGGCTGAAATCGCCTGTTTTTCAGCCGCACTCGACTTAAGTCTTACACGATTTATCAATCAGCAGCGCAAGCTTCATGGAAAATAACTTATAAATTTTAGTTGATAGATTCATAAATTATTTAATTTCCCTGCAAATTACAACTTAAGTCTAATAAGAACCGGCTATTCAGTTTAGAGTATGCTGAGTTGTCATCTAAAAACTTATCTTATTGATAAAAAAAGAATAAAGGAATTCTGATGAAGCTTCAGCCATTTTTCAGCCTCAGAGCCGGCGTGCTGTACCGCCCTTATTTCTTTGTGTCCTTTTTATTGACCCTGATCCTGTATGGCGCGCTGCGTTACTGCACTGCATGGCAATGGTCAACCTGCCTGCTCATCAGCTGGAATATCGCAGTTTCAAGCTATCTGATCTTTACCATGAAGCGGCTCTGGCATGCCGATCACACCCAGATTTTACAACGCGCACAGCAGCAGGACGCCAGCAAATGGCTGATTCTGTTTTTAGTGTTTTTGACTTTGGTGATGTGCTTTATTGCGATCGTGGTTGAAGTCAATCATGTGCCGCAGGATCAACACATCCGCCTTTCGCATTTGGCGCTCTCTGTCATTACCATTCTCTGCGCATGGCTGTTTATGCACACGGTCTTTGCAATTCATTATGCGCATGACTTTTACTTGGCTTTGGCCGAATCTCAAGACGGCGGCCTGGATTTCCCCAAGACACCGCAGCCCAGCTATCCTGACTTTTTATATTTCAGCTATGTGATTGGCACCTCTGCGCAAACAGCAGATGTTGCGATTACCTCCCAGCCCACGCGGGTGCTGAACATGCTGCATATTCTGCTGGCTTACAGCTTCAATACCACCATATTGGCCATCTGCATTAATGTCGCCGCCAGCTTCATTCAGCCTTAAATGCTCTAGGCAAAAGAAAAAAGGATGGCTTTTCGCCATCCTTTTTGCGTCATTCCAGCTGAAATTCAGAGGATTACACGCCGCGCGCAGTTAAATAATCTTTAATCACGGTGTTGAATTCTTCCGCTTTTTCAACTTGAGACCAGTGGCCGCATTGGCTGAAAATATGCGCATCCGCATTTGGCACCACATTTAAAATGTCCCAAGTGCGCGAAACAGGAATCACCACATCTTGCGTTCCGTGAATCAGAAGTACAGGCACCGTGATGTCTTTCATTTTGTCGAAATCTAACGGAAATTCAAAACGGTCACGGTCACGCGCGCCTACAACGTCCATTAAACGGTTAGAAGCATAGTCATTGGCAGCAGATGCAAAACGGACTTTAACCAATTCATCGGTGATCAGGTCTTTATTCACCACAAACATAGAAAGCGTTTTTTTAATGCCTTCTTCTGTTAATACCGGATTCGCATGCGCTTTCAGTGCAGCCGTTTGAACTGCGCCGCCTGTGCCCATAGAGACGATGCCCAAAATGCGCTCAGGGTAATCAATCGCCATTTGGAAAGCCAGCCAGCCGCCCAGTGAGTTGCCGACTAACCAGGTTTTTTCAATGCCCAGCGCATCTAAAGTACGCACCGCATGGTCAACCCACGCGCGGATGCCGTAAGCGGTATTTGGCGCAACCACCGTTTGGCCGTAGCCGATAGTATCAATCGCGATACAGCGCGCCTGCTCGCCGATTTGCGGCAAGTTCAGCCACCAGTTTGCCGCTGCAGATACGCCAGTACCCGAACCGTGCAAAAACAGGATTGGCGTTCCTTCACCAATTTCGTGATAGTGAGTCAACTCACCCTCAGCCGTTTCAATCCATTTATCTTCTAATCCGAAGAATGAATCCGTTGTGTAGTCAGGGATTTGAACTGTGCTCATACATACTCCTCGTACAGCGTAAGCGCCTGCGTTTCAATCTTTTTTGCCGATTTAAACGCCTAGTGGATTAAAGTTTTAGACTTTTTACAGCTTCATATTAACCGCTATCGCGCTGTCAACTGATACAAAATTACGATCACATCCAACAATTTATATATTATTTAAATATTTGTTTTATATGAATTTAATATGCAGTCCGCTCTGGATTCACCTTCCGGAAGCGGGCTGTTGAATTTTTTCAGCGCAAAAAAAGGGCAGCTTTTCCAGCCGCCTTTTTTTATCGCAATCTATTAGAATTTATACGTATAAGTCGTTGCTACACGATATTCCTTAAGATCGGATTTCCAATCATAGTTGGCATCAATATACATGGCTTGAAAGCCTAAGCCCTTCAGCTTACCTTCTGGCACGCTATAGTTCACAATCAAATTCAGCTCATCTGACTTCTGATCCGTTTTACCCGCAACTTTTGCATCTGAACCCGTGAAATAAACCGCAGTGGCATTTAAGCCTTTTGCGCCCAATTCAGAAAAATCATAGCCATAGGTAAAGCCCCATGATTTTTCATCCGGATTGGTAAATGTCGCCACGCCCCAGTTGACTAAATACGGCTGCGGCACCCAGCCGCCCAACGTCGGGAAGGCGCTATCGCCAAACATCTGCTGATAGCCCAAGCCTACAGTATGCGCGCCATAATTCACTTTCGCGCCCACAGATAAAGCCTGGTTATCAATATCGCCATACAGCTTGTCGCCAGACTCCGAGTTGTCAAAATACCGGATGTGACTGTCCAATTTGGCTTTTTCACCCAGTTTAGTTTTGTAGCTTGCGCCGACATAATGCTGCTGATAAATGTCTTTCACATCTGCATACCAGTAGCTGCCGCCAATTTCTGGAGTAAACTGGTGATCTACGCCCGCAATATACATGCCGTCCGCTTTGGCGCCATTGTCATAGGCAGGCGGTGCAAATTTAGTTAAGTCACGGAACTGGTTATCATAACGGTTGTTGATGCCGTCAATGTAGGCCAAAGTCAGTTTGGTATTTTTAATGTCTTTCGATTCCAGCCAAGCGCCGCTGTAAGTGGTGAGCAGCTGACGAGACGGATCGAAGACTAAAACCGGTGAAACAGGCAATAACTCACCCACTTTTAATTCAGTTTGCGACACTTTGGCTTTTAAGGTTGCGCCCACTTTGCCAAAGTTATCTTTCGACTCTTTGCCGTCATGCGGCAGCACCCAGTCTGGATTCTTATCACGGCCATTCAATTTAAAAGCATGCTGCACCAAAAGATCGGCACCGACTTGAATGCCGCCGCCAATATCGGCATAACCTGATTTTGCATCTAAAGTCACACCTTGTGACCATGAACCCCAATTGGCAGCGGAGTTTTCTTGAATTTGGCGGTCTAAATAGAAATTTTTAAATTTTAACTGTACTTGGCTGTCGTCAATAAAGCCCGCATGTGATGCAGCTGTTCCTAACGTTGCTGTCGCAGCAAAAATTGCTATCCATAAATTTTGACGACGCATGGCTGAATTCCTAATAATCAGATTAAGCGATGGCCTTATCATGCAGAACTCTCTGCTTTCAAGAAATCCGACCACAGTATTAAAGATTCATCCGCATCAGGTAAAATTCATGCCGCTGCAGGAAAGCCCGCTCAAAGGCTTAATACCTTTAAACAATAAGATGATTTGATTTATTATCCGCTATTAACCAATAAGACATTGTTAAAAAAAGATTTTTTATAAGATTGAATAAATATTTCAGACAAATGAATATTATTGATCGCTTTTAAGTTTAAGTGCGTTTCCTCCCTCTCTAAGTTCATGAATCCATTAATATAAAACAGGTATGACGTGATATTTGAGAACTATCAATAAATTTAAAATAACTCTGCAGATTCCGTTAAAAGCAGTAGCCTCTGCTGCCGGAACTGCATGCTGCATCGCACCAGAGCACCTGCTGCTGCATCCATCCGCCATAAAAAAACGCCCTTCCGGACGCTTTCATTGACTTAAATTTTCAACAGGTATATGAAAAATTAAGCATTCGCTTCTTTGGCTTTCGACATGGTCAATGCCAAGTCTTCAATCATGTCTTCCTGACCGCCTACCGTACCGCGGCGGCCGAGTTCCATTAAGATTTCACGCGCAGATACGCCATATTTCGCTTCGGCACGTTTTGCAAACAATAGGAATGAAGAATAAACCCCTGCATAACCCAAAGTCGCCGCATCACGGTCTGCACGGATCGGCTGCTGCAGCATTGGCACAACCAATTCTTCGGCAATATCCTGCACTTTGAACAAGTCCACGCCAGTTTCCATTTGCATACGGTTGGCAACCGCAACAAAAAGTTCAAGCGGCGTATTCCCTGCGCCTGCACCCAAACCGCCGGAAGCCAAGTCGACACGTTTTGCACCGGCTTCAACCGCTGCAATCGAGTTTGCCACGCCCATCCCTAAGTTATGGTGGCCGTGGAAACCGATTTCGATGTCTGAACCTAAGGTAACACGCAAAATCCCCACACGGTCCGTTACGTCTTGCGGCAGCATATAGCCGGCTGAATCCGTTACATAAATACAGTTTGCACCGTAAGACACCATCTTTTGCGCTTCTTCAAGCAATTTTTCAGGTGATGCCATATGCGCCATCATCAAGAAGCCCACCGTGTCCATGCCCAGTTTGCGCGCAGCGGTAATGTGCTGTTCAGATACATCCGCTTCCGTTGAATGCGTTGCCACACGGATGGTGGAAACACCCACATCGTATGCCATTTGCAAATGATCAACCGTACCAATACCCGGAATTAACAGTGCCGATACTTTGGCCTGCTTTAACTGTGGAATCACCGCGCTGAGATATTCTTCATCTGTTGCAGCCGCAAAACCGTAGTTCACCGAGTTGCCGCCTAAGCCGTCACCATGGGTCACTTCGATTAAAGGGACACCGGCATCATCCAGCGCAGTGGCAATCGCAACCATTTGTTCAGGCGTGGTTTGATGGCGCATTGGGTGCATGCCATCACGTAAAGTCATATCATTAATAATAATCTTAGACATGTGACTGCTCCTTAAGCTTCAACAGTTGATTTTGAAAGAACGCGTTCTGCAAACATTTCTGCAGTACGCGCTGCCGCCGCAGTCATAATGTCGAGGTTGCCTGCATATTTCGGCAGGAAGTCCCCCAGACCTTCCACTTCAAGGAAGATTGAAACGCGGCTGCCGTCAAACACTGGGCCATTCACAAGCTTGTAGCCCGGAACGTATTTTTGAACTTCCTTAATCATGGCATGCACAGATTCTGTGATCGCCGCTTGATCCGGCTCGCCTTCGACTAAGCAATGCACGGTGTCACGCATCATCAATGGCGGCTCAGCCGGATTGATAATGATGATCGCTTTACCTTGTTTCGCTCCACCCACTTGTTCAATTGCACCTGCAGTGGTACGGGTGAATTCGTCGATATTTTTACGTGTACCTGGACCCACTGATTTAGTCGATACTGTGGCAATGATTTCACCATATTCAACAGGCTGAACACGTGAAATAGCCGCCACCATAGGAATGGTTGCCTGACCGCCGCAAGTCACCATATTCACGTTTGGCACTTCACCTTGTTCAAGCAATGCTTCAAGGTTGACTGGCGGTACGCAGAATGGGCCAATGGCGGCAGGTGTTAAATCAATCATCAGCACGCCAAGCTCATTCAGCTTGCGGCTGTTTTCTGCGTGAACGTATGCAGAAGTTGCATCAAATGCAATTTTGATGTCATCTTCAATCACGTGAGGCAGCAAGCCGTCTACGCCTTCCGCAGTGGTTTTTATACCCATTTTCGCAGCGCGTGCAAGGCCTTCAGAAGTCGGATCAATCCCCACCATCCACACTGGCTCCAGCCATTCGCTGCGCTGAAGTTTATAAAGCAAATCAGTACCAATATTCCCTGGACCGATCATTGCGCATTTAATCTTTTTCATGAACAATTTCTCTGTAAATACGTTATAAAATTCAAGCTTATTCAGCTGCGAACGCTGCAGTCACTGAACCAAAACCTTCAATTTCTACAACAAATTCATCGCCTGGGTTTGCAACAACCATTGGGCCTAAAGCGCCAGTTAAAATAATGTCGCCAGCGAGTAATGGACGGCCACGGCGCACCATTTCATCTGCCAGCCAAACCGCAGCATTCAATGGATTTGCTAAGCAAGCTTTGCCCACACCTTGAGAAACCACTTCACCCGCACGGGTCATGGTCATTTTGCAATTTACAAGATCAAGGTTTTCAAGTTTCACAGGACGTGAACCCAATACATAAGCAGCAGAAGACGCATTATCTGCAACCGTATCAATCAGGCTGATTTTCCAGTTTTCGATACGGCTATCCACAACTTCAACTGCAGGCAGCGCATATTCTGTTGCGCTGATAATGTCTGCATAAGTGTGTTTTTCTTGAGTTAAATCTTTATTAATGATTAACGCGATTTCCGCTTCAACTTTAGGCTGAATCAATAGACCGGCAGGAATTGCTTCGCCATCACCATAAGCCATGTCCGCAAACAGCATGCCGAAGTCTGGAGAGTCAACGCCCAACTGCTTTTGTACCGCAATTGATGTTAAACCAATTTTACGACCCACTAAACGGCGGCCTTCTTTAAGCGCACGTTCAGTATTGATTTCTTGTACCGCATAAGCAATATCTACATCCGCTTGTTCGCCGCCCAACTCCGGACGGATTGGCGCAACCGCAGTTTTAGATAATTCAGCGTTGCGTAAAGCCTGCGCAACTGATTCAACAACAGCAGAATTCGACATCAATGTTTCCTTAAACTGCAAAAATTGGACTTATACCGTTATCGATGGAAATGCGATGAACAATGAGAAAAATCTGTGAACTGATCAAAGCCATCAGCAAATGGGTGCTGCCCATCTTGGCAAACGTGTATATGTATAAACAGTTTTAGAATCGGAAAATTGCGGTTTTTATGCCAATACTTATTTTATTTATGACAATAGCTAATTCCTATAAATTAACTTGGTTTTATTTTTAAAAAACAAACAGATGAAAAAAATATGAAAAAATGCTTTCTTGCTCCAGCTTCGGGCTAAATTGTCAGATTCAGAAAATCACCATCAATCTACGACTAAAAGACTAGATTAAGTGCTTATTTTGAGCACAAGTATCATATTTAATCATTCACGATGATGCTATTTATGTTTTTAAAATCAATAGGATGAATACAAAATGAAGCATAAAATTATTTTAAGTGCAATCTTGCTGTGCACCCTTTCCAATGCAGCTTTTGCACAAAATCATCAAGAGTCACTTAAAGGCAAATATCTTGTTTTAGCGGGAGCTGAATGTGCTGGCTTAAAATTTAATGCTCAAGCGACTGCAGCAGCATGGCAAAATGAAATGGAATGCAGCCATGGTTATTATAATAAAGATGCATGGCGGATTACTTGGATTACACCAGAAATTTTTGTCATGACTGAGGTCATTCGTCCCAATGAAATTTCACCCCCACGCAATGAAATTTATAAAATCATGAGCATTCAAAATAAAACGGTAACTGTTACTAATTACTGGACGGGCTGGGGTAACCACAAACCTGATGTGCAAAAATTTAAAATAAAATGAACATAAAAAATGGTGATTTCAAATCACCATTTTCAGCATCCCGCTTATATCAAACAGCCTGTCTGATATTCACATGCTTTAACAACAGTTGATGCAAATCCGCAACATCATCGGCAATGGCCAACGGATTATAACAGGCAAGCACTTCAGGGGCATGCACCCCATAACTTACGCCGATACGCGGCATGGCAATATTTTGCGCCATTTCCAGATCATAAGAGGTATCACCGACCATAATGGCATTTTCAACATGGATCTCTGTGGCCTGTAAAATCTCAGTCAACATTAAAGGATCAGGCTTGGATTTGGTTTCACTGGCTGCACGGGTCACATCAAACAGCTCCAAGCTTGAAGTCTGATTCAGCACCCGGTCTAAACCTTTACGGCTTTTACCTGTGGCGACTGCAAGCTTTAAGCCCTGCGCTTTTAAATCCTGCAGCATCACCGCAACGCCTTCAAACCAGACATCTCCTTTGGAGTTTTCCACATAATGAGTGGCATAGCACTGTAAAATATCATGATGCAGCTCAGGCACAGCTGGAAATAAGACTTGAGCCACTTCCGGCAAGCCTAGGCCAATAATGCTTTTTGCCGCAGCATCTGTAAGCGGCTGATTGAACTGCTGCGCCGCAAATTGCAAACTCGCGACAATCTGCCCCACTGAATCGAATAAAGTACCATCCCAATCAAAAATGATAAGTTCTACAGGTGTGTTCATATGATTCCTAATATTTGATTCAGTTTTTTTAGCTAGCCCAGCTCTTTTTTAAAGGAAGAGCTTCATTTCAAATTCATATAATTTTGAATTAACGAAATATTCCCTCTCCTTCTAGGAAGATGAGAAATATATTCCGCAAGGGAGAGGTTAAATTAATTCATAACCACAGTTAGCTTCAACAGCCAACAGTTTTCGTATAGGCAATACCTGATTTTCAAGGATGAAAAGCAGTAAAAATCCTTTGTTACTCTGATGATACGTCTTGAATAAGCTTTAAGCACAGCTTTAAAGCGAAGTGCAAACAGAGTAACGGCGATATCCATGCCGCCTTTCGCGTGGCCCTCTACATATTAAATTCAAATCTCCCCTAGCCCCTATTTTTCAAAGGTGAGGAACACTGTTCCGCAAGGAGAGTGGATTTAAAAATTAATCTTCAGATGGTGCAGCAGGCTTATCCGCTTTTTGCGCACGAAGCTGAGCCACAAGGCTTTGCATATCTTCCGGCAGCGGCGCTTCAATCGCTGGATAGCCTGGAATATCCAAACGCATCGCATGCAGGCACAAACGGCGCGGTTTTGGCCCTTTATAATCCGTTTCATGGCCATATTTATCATCACCTACCAGCGGATGCCCGATACTTAAGCCGTGCACACGGATCTGATGCGTACGCCCAGACAGCGGCTGCGCATACACCAAGGTGGCATGCATGAAACGTTCTTCGACATTCCACTGCGTTTTAGACTCTTTCCCTTCTTTAGGCGATACACAGACACGACGTTCACCATTAGCCAGTTCATAACGGTGTAAAGGCGCATTAATTAACTGCTTATCTAAAGCAACCTTGCCCTTAACCACAGCAGCATAAGTTTTCTTAATTTTATGCTCACGAAGTAAATCCTGTAAGGTTCTCAAAACGCTGCGCTTTTTAGAGATCATCACTAGGCCTGACGTGTCCCGGTCAATACGGTGCACAAGCTCTAAATACTTCTTACCGGTTGCTGCACGCAAGCCTTCAATCAAGCCATAGGCCACGCCGCTGCCGCCATGAACGGCAATGCCTGAAGGCTTATTGACCACCATGAGGCCTTCATCTTCATAGACCACCCGGCTCAGCAGGCTCTGCGCCACTTTGTCTGAAACTGGCACTGCAGATTCATCTTTTTGCTCATAGCGGATCGGCGCAACGCGCACTTGATCGCCAATGTTCAGCTTGGTTTCCGCTTTTACACGCTTTTTATTGACACGCACCTGACTTTCGCGGATCAAGCGGTAAATGCGGCTTTTCGGCACACCTTTTAGACGGCTAAACAGGAAATTATCAATACGCTGACCGGCTTGATGCTCATCCACTTCAAACCAAGTGACGCTTTGCCATTGCTGTGTAGAATTCATACAGTTACTGTGACCTAAAAAAAATACCGAAATTGATTAAAAACTGATCATTTAGGCTATGCTTTACACAAGAAACATAAGCTTAGCCCATAGGCAGATGATGCAAGGTTTGATATAGTCAGCGCACGGAAACCATCGTAAGTGAGTAAAAGTTGGTTCATTTCAGATTTTCTGAAGATGGCCGCCCTATACTGAACTCACATAAAACGGGAAGGTCCCCAAAGAATTATGCCGACGCCGAAGGCTTATTATATCGGCAAAACAGCAAGCTGTTGCGTTTAATTGCATCTTAAGATGCAAAAGCAGCCTGCTCCAAAAAAATATGCTGCCAACTTTGTTGGTTTTTAAACGTAAACTGATACACATCAGATCAGTCGCACCCTGATGCCGCATTCAGGCTACAGCGTTTGATGCATTGGATCTGCACAAATTGCAAAGATACGATGATAATTCCGTATCAAGACATTCCCTCAATATACAGGGATGCTCTTAGAGCAATGTGACAGTGAAAGTTACTCACATCCAATGCACCGCTCGTCCGCCAGTGAATCGCACAGGTGACTTTAATCGTTTAAAGATTGAAGCCGTATTGCCATCATCAATACGTGAATCATAAACCGAAGCCCACCAAAAACGGCCGGTAAGTAAAGCTCAGGACGAAAAGTGTTCTTTAAGGACTGAGCAATTGATCCGTGATGTGTGATGTCCGCTGCGTGTATAGCGATGTTTTGCTGTGTATCACTATTAGGTGTTACACCCATGAAACGTATGTTGATTAATGCAACACATGCAGAAGAGATTCGCGTTGCACTTGTCACTGGTCAGCGTCTTTACGATTTCGACTTAGAGAATCGTACCCGTGAACAAAAAAAATCAAATATCTATAAAGGCCACGTCACTCGCGTAGAGCCTTCATTAGAAGCTGTCTTTGTAGAATATGGCGCAGGCCGTCAAGGCTTCCTGTCTATGCGGGAAATTGCCAATTCATATTTCAAAGCTGATCCTCGCCAGACTTCAAATATCCGTGAATTGATCACTGAAGGCACAGAGCTTTTGGTTCAAGTGGAAAAAGAAGAACGCGGCAATAAAGGCGCAGCTTTATCTACATTCATTTCACTGGCCGGCCGTTATTTAGTATTAATGCCAAATAACCCGAAAGGCGGCGGCATCAGCCGTCAGATTTCTGGTTCAGTCCGTGACGAATTGAAAGAAATGCTGGCGTCTTTAAGCGTGCCTCGCGGCATGAGCGTGATTGTGCGCACTGCTGGCATTGGCCGTTCTCAAGAAGAACTGCAGCTGGATCTGCAGCATTTGCTGGATCTTTGGGCGCAAATCCAAAGCACTGCAAGCGCCGGCCCGTCTCCAATGCTGGTTCATCAGGAAGCTGGCGTAGTTACACGCGCAATCCGCGATTATCTGCGTGACGATGTTGCTGAAATCTTAATTGACTCAGAACAAGCCTATAACGAAGCTTATAACTTTGTTAAAGCTGTGATGCCGCGTCAAATTGACAAGCTAAAAACTTATACTTTAAATGAGCCTTTATTTGCTCACTTTGGTATTGAAAGCCAAATTCAAACTGCGTATGAACGTGAAGTGAAACTTCCTTCTGGCGGTTCAATCGTGATTGACCAAACTGAAGCTTTGGTTTCTATCGATATCAACTCTGCAAAATCTACCCGCGGTCATGACGTTGAAGAAACAGCGCTCAACACCAACTTAGAAGCCGCAGAAGAAATTGCCCGCCAATTGCGTTTACGCGACATCGGCGGCTTGGTTGTGATCGACTTTATCGATATGACCAAAGACCGCAACCAGCGCATGGTCGAAGCAAAACTGCGTGAAGCGACGCAAAGCGACCGCGCGCGCATTCAATTCGGTCAATTGTCCCGTTTCGGCTTGATGGAAATGAGCCGTCAGCGCCTGCGCCCTTCTCTGGAAGAAGCGACTGGCTATGTATGCCCGCGCTGCCACGGTACAGGCATGGTGCGTGACCTGCGCTCACTTTCACTTTCGATTATGCGTAAAGTGGAAGAGATTGCCCTTCGTGAACGTCATGGTGAAGTTCAGGTTGAAGTGCCGGTTGAAATTGCTGCTTTCTTACTCAACGAAAAGCGCCACAGCTTGGTTTACCTTGAGCAAACATCAAATGTTCGTGTGACTGTGTTGCCGCACCCGCATTTAGAAACACCGCACTACGAAATCTCGTATAATCCGGAAGGCTTTGCCCCAACCAGCTACGAGCGCACAGAAGCCACCCGTTCTAGCGAAAAAGAACTGGGCTATGAATCTGCTGAATGGCATTTAGAGGGTGAACAGCCAGCTCAAGCGCCTGCTCAGCAGCAAGAAAAAGGCCAGCGCAAGCACAACAATAAGTATACAGCTGCTGCAGCGCCTCAGCAGCAAGCAGTACAAGCTGCGCCTGCACAAGCCTCTGCCAGCCCATGCGCTTGGCTGGAAAATCTGTTTGTTCAAAAACAAGCAGCAACCATTGACCAATCACGCACTGCCAACAATGCAGCTGCAGCCATCGAGCAAATGGTGAATGGCGGCGCAATAAGCCGCGGTCAAATGGGTCAAGTTTCAGCAGCGCCAGCGCCTGCTGCCATTGTTCCTGCGAACAATGCTTATTTGACACCATCGACTGTAGCGCAAAAAGCAGATGGCCGTGATGCGGACAAACCTGCCGAAAAAGATGAAAAAGCGCCGCGCCACAACAACGGCAATAAAAAGCCGCAGCGCAACAAGCACAAAGAGCCTCGCGAACAAGCGCCTCAAGAAAATACCGCGCATCAAGTGCACGAGGAAATTGTTCAAGTCTCTCGCCAAGAGCAGCGTCAGGAAGCGCGTGACAACAAACGCAATTCTCGCCGCCAGCACAGCAATGAGCAGCAGCAAGATGTTCAAAACAATGAGCAGCAGCCTCAAAATAGCGTACCGCGCCGTGACCGCAACAGCCAGCGTCCAAACCGCCCGAACCGCAACCGCGACCAAAGCGTATTGAACGAACAGGCTGCAGCACCGCAAGAAGCCGCAGTTGAACACGCTGCCCCTTCCCGCCAGCCTAAAGTTGAAACCATCGATGCGCCGCGTCAGGACATCATGCCGACAGCATTGGTGGTGAATGTCGATCAGGCGCAAAGTGAGATTATTGCTCTTGCGGCTGAGGTGCAGCCTGCAGCTGAAACCGCTAAACCTGAAAAAGCAGCTAAAGCGCCTGCGCCTCATAAAGAGAAAGCGCCTGCTGCAGCGGCTCCAGCTAAACAGCAAGAGAAGCACGCAGAACACAAGCCTCGCCAAGAGCAGGTTCAGCGCGCAAGCAATGATCCGCGCCAGCGCCGCCGCCAGCAGCGTGAAGGCCAAGTCCGTCAAGCCGCGGCGCCAAAAATTGCGCCGTCACAAGTGCCTACATTGGGCCAATACACTGTCGGCAGCCTGATCAGCCATGTGTATGGTGCTGACTGTTCGGTGCTGATTGAACAATTTGGCTTAATTCCAACATTCAACCGCGCTCTGCAAAAGTTCACGGAAGAATATGCAGCAACTCTGACCGCTCCAGCAGCGGCGCCTGCTGAGAAAAAGCCGGTAACGCGTGATGTGGCAATTGCAAAAGCCGCGCCTGAAGCTGAACCTGCTGCTGTGCTGGACTTGATCCCGCCAAAACCTGCGTCTGAAAGCCGGGTTGCCAATGACCCGCGCGAACGCCGCCGTTTGGCCAAGCAAGCGCTGGAACAGGCAAAACAAACGCATGCCGAAGAGCCGGTAAAAGCTGAAGCTACTGTTGAGCCTGCTGCAGAAGCAGCAGCAGCGCCTGTACAAGAAAGCAAACCGGCAGTTCAAGCCGAAGCCGCTCCTGAACCTGTTCAAGCCGAACTGGCTGTAGCTGTAGACGTGAAAGCTGAAGCATCAGCTGAAACTGAACACGTGCAAGCAGAAGCTCAAAATCTTGAAAATACAGAAACTTCTGAAGCTGAAGAGGCTAAAGCGGAAAAGGACAAGCCAGTTCGTCCACGCCGTCCGCGCGGCCGTCCGCCAAAGAAAGCAAACACCGCAGCAGAGTAAGCATTTGCTCAATTGCAGGTGATTAAAAAAATCCAGTCATTTCGGTGACTGGATTTTTTTTGTTACTTTTGTCAGATTAGGTTGATTGCACTAGAACGAAACGATTAAAAGACAAGTGTGAAATTAACGCAAAAGTTTTTTTGCAGAGAAAGAAACCGCATTGGACGGCGAAAAATAAATAGGATTATTATGAGTCAAACTACACAACACGATCTAATTGGGATTGCTGATGTCGCAGCAAAAATTCCGGGCTTTATCAGCAAAGTTCCCAACTTGTTGAGCGGCCTTAAGCAAGCCTATTTACGCACACCCAATACTCCTGCCGGTTTAGGCATTGCTTTTGAACGGGCTGTCAAACGCAACCCAAGCGGCAATGCCCTGCTGTTTGAAGATCAAAAATATACATATAATGAGCTCAATGCATGGGCCAACCAGATTGCGCATTACTGCCTGTCGATCGGCGCGCAAAAGGGCGATGTCATTGCCGTCATGGTGGAAAACCGCCCTGAATTGGTAGCGTCTATTATCGCGCTGGCAAAAATCGGCGTGACAGCGGCGCTGGTCAATACAGCGCAAACAGGCAAAGTGCTGGTTCACAGCATTAACCTGGTCAATCCGATTGCGCTGATTGCCGGAGAAGAATGTCGTGAAGCAGTAGACGAGATCCGTAATGATTTAAATTTGGCAGCTGACCGCTTCCATTGGTTTGCAGACCAAGCAACACGCCAAAACGCCGGAACCGCACCGCAAGGCTTCATCAATTTAGCCAGCGTTATTGATGAATTTCCAACCTTCAATCCAGCAACGACCCACAGCGTAAAAGGCAAAGATGGGCTGTTCTATATTTACACATCAGGCACAACCGGCTTGCCCAAAGCGGTTATTTTCACCAACAGCCGCTGGACGCTGGCCTACGGCACTTATGGCCATGTGCTGAATTTAAATGAGCAAGACGTCATGTACGTGACGCTGCCGCTGTACCATGCAACAGGCACTGTCGTGTGCTGGTGCGGCGTCATTGCAGGAGCTGCAACACTGGCTTTGCGCCGCAAATTCTCTACGTCATCTTTCTGGAAAGATGTGAAAAAGTTTGATGCCTCCGCGATTGGCTACGTGGGCGAGCTTTGCCGCTACTTGATGGATGCGCCGCCTTCCGAGCTGGAAAAAGGCCACCGCGTCAAAAAAATGATCGGCAATGGCATGCGCCCCAATATCTGGGATAAATTCAAAGAGCGCTTTGGCGTAGATGAAGTCCTTGAGCTGTATGCATCGAGCGAAGGCAACGTCGGCTTCAGCAATGTCTTCAATTTTGACAATACCGTGGGCTTCTCGCCAACGCCATATGCCATTATTCAGTTTGATAAAGAAAAAAATGAGCCCATCCGTGATCAGAAAGGCTGGTGCATGAAAGTGAAAAAAGGCGAAGTCGGCCTGCTGGTGGGCAAAATCACCCGGCGCTCTCCTTTTGACGGCTATACCGATGCAGAAAAAAACAAGTCCGTCATCATCAAAGATATGTTTAAACATGGCGACTCATATTTCAATACGGGCGACTTGGTGCGCGACATCGGTTTCCGCCATGCGCAGTTTGTCGACCGTTTAGGCGACACTTTCCGCTGGAAAGGTGAAAACGTCTCGACCACTGAAGTCGAAAACATCGTCAGCGAATACGCTAAAATTGCCGAAGCCGTGGTTTATGGTGTAGAGATTCCCAATACCAATGGCCGTGCGGGCATGGCAGCCATCACATTGGCAGATCAAGCCGCGCTGGATGCAGCGGATTGCAAATACATGGCTGCCGAATTCAAAAAGCATCTGCCCGCTTATGCTGTTCCCGTCTTTTTGCGTGTACAGCAGAAAGTTGAAACCACGGGTACGTTCAAATATCAAAAAAATAAGCTGAAAGAACAGGCTTATGATCCAAGTCAAACGGATGAGCGCATCTTAGTGCTGCTGCCCAACAGTGAGGCGTATTGTGATTTAACCGCAGATATTCTAAAAAATATTCAAGCGTATAAATACCGTTTCTAAAACAGATAATTGCCTGTTTTATCAATAAGGCAGGCAATTTTGTTTTTTTTATAATCAAACAAAAGCAAGTTTATGTTTTTTTACTTGCGCTTGGATGAGATCTTGCTACAATACGCTCCATCAAGAGANAGATATTCTAAAAAATATTCAAGCGTATAAATACCGTTTCTAAAACAGATAATTGCCTGTTTTATCAATAAGGCAGGCAATTTTGTTTTTTTTATAATCAAACAAAAGCAAGTTTATGTTTTTTTACTTGCGCTTGGATGAGATCTTGCTACAATACGCTCCATCAAGAGAGATGGGTCGTTAGCTCAGTTGGTAGAGCAGTAGACTTTTAATCTATTGGTCCCGCGTTCGAGTCGCGGACGACCCACCATTTTCTCTGATATCCCTGATGGGTCGTTAGCTCAGTTGGTAGAGCAGTAGACTTTTAATCTATTGGTCCCGCGTTCGAGTCGCGGACGACCCACCATCTTTCTAAAACATCAGTTTTAGAATACAATTTAGAAATACCCCTATATGGGTCGTTAGCTCAGTTGGTAGAGCAGTAGACTTTTAATCTATTGGTCCCGCGTTCGAGTCGCGGACGACCCACCATCTTTCTAAAACATCAGTTTTAGAATACAATTTAGAAATACCCCTATATGGGTCGTTAGCTCAGTTGGTAGAGCAGTAGACTTTTAATCTATTGGTCCCGCGTTCGAGTCGCGGACGACCCACCATTCTTTCTTAGGGCTTCTTTCTTTCGTCAGTTAAAGAAATGAAACCTGCAGGTTCCGACCAAGACAAACCATCACCGTAACGGTTTTGATTCGCCATTCTCGAAATTTTGCTATGCTGCGAAGTATCATTCTTGTCTTGCTAGATTAAGTATTTGACCTGAAAAATTTCAGATGACAAATATTCCCTAGTATTCAAAACTACGCGCTTCGCTTATCTTGCAAAAATTTTAAAATGTTATTTTAAAATTTTCTCAGGGTTGTTAGCTCAGTTGGCAGAGCAGTAGACTCTTAATCTATTGGTCGTGGGTTCGAACCCCACACAACCCACCAGATTTTTCATGCTTCAGCATAAATTAAAGTTCAAAGGATCTTTATTTTAAATTATTGGCTGTTTTGATCGCGCGTCAGCACATAGGCTTTTGCCGGCTGCGGATAGCCTTTATTAAATAATTCCTGATTCCGCCCTTCACGGTCACTGCTGATTTTCTCTACATTCATTACCAAATGATCGCGGTCCTGAATAGTGTAATAAAAATTCACCCCTTCTTTGCGGTGCACAATAGTTTCCTGCAGCTCTTCATCCAGCGCCCACATATCTTTTCGGTAGGTGGTATTGCCATCTTCTGTCATCGGTTTATCAGCAAAAACTTTGCCATAATGAATAATACTGCGGTGTACTGTCCCATCGGGCAATAAATTTAGAATATATTCAGCCGTACCCTGTTTGCAGGGAATAAATCCGTCATCGCATGGAATACTGGCATGAAAGCGCCCAATAAAAACTTTAGCATATTCAGGCACTATAATATTTTTCAACTTAGGCTGATCCGCATTCAGCGTAGCCTGGCCCGCAACATCGGTCAATTTTCCACCCTGCGCTTCTGCTTGCTTTTCCAAAGCAATATGTTCATTGGCATCTGCTGCAGAGACAGGCTGTGAGGCAGAATGATTCTGCGGCTCTGGCGGCGGCTCACAGCCTAAAAACAGGCTGGCTGCGCTCAGCGATAAGCAGCGCATTGAACCGAATAAAGACTTTCTTTCTGCATATCCCATCATTTACCATTACCGCTTGACTGCTGAGTGAGGTGCTGAGTGAGGTGCTGAGCATATAATCAGCACATCATAAAAATACTCATATTCCCTTGAACAGCATGTTATATATCTAATTGTTCTATGAATAAAAATATTTTCACACCATGCCATGGTCCTCATTTTAATAATGTCCGCCTGTTTTTATCATTCAGCTTTACATATTTTTACTTTTTATTGGCATTTCCCCCTTTAAAACATGCAGTGCGTCACCATTCTTTATACAAGAGGTAAATTTTACCTCTGCCCTATTTTGTTCGCTTTTAAGGAGGCTTAAATGGCCAATGTTGGTTTATACCGTTCGAACCGCTCAAATATGATTGCGGGAGTAATGGGCGGTATTGCTGAACGTTTTGGTTGGAATGTGACTTTACTGCGCATTATTTTTGTCATCATTTCCTGCATGAGTGCAGCATTTCCAGGCATTTTAGTGTACCTGGTGCTATGGCTGGTCATGCCAAAGCAAAGTACTGCATACAAAAATACGCAGGGCTATAAAAACCCTGTGCGCACAGTCAACGACGACCCTTTAAGCTAAAAACCTGAAGCACTGATCCCTTAGACCTGCTCTTTTGGTCGCTGCAGCTTTTCCCCAAAATGCTGCAGCTTTTTTTTGCCTATCTTCCGCTACTCAGCCTGCTGGCGAAGATAATTCAGCTGCTGGTTTAAGACTGCAATCATATCGGCGCGGCTGATAATGCCTACTAAGCGCTGATGTTCGACCACAGGAATATAGTTAAAAGAACGTTCGACAAAGTAAGGCACCAAATCTTGAATCGGCTGCTGGGGCTGTGCCGTCACCACCTGCGGATTCATAATCTGATAGACATGCTCTTCCCAAGACGCCTTAGGATCGGCCGCCCGCTTAAACCATTCCACTACATCATACAGCGCGAGTGTTCCCACCAGCCTGTCCAAATCAGTCACCACCGGCAGGCTCATTAAATTAATCTGTTTGAATTTATCCAGCGCAGACTGAATATCATCTTCGGCACGCAGTGAAATCACCTGTTTGGTCATAATATCCTGGCAGGTAAATTGATTCACCGCCCGGGCATTCGCCAGTTCCTGCGCTTCTAAAATGATTTTCTGTAAATCGTATTCGCTGATATCCAGCAGCTCAGTGCGCTGTTCCAGCGCATTTTGAATATCCGCCGGCTGAATGGTCACTTTTTGCGTCGGCGTCGGCGCTGCAGTTCGCGTATTCAGCTGCGCTTTTTGCGGATATTGCTTGCCGAGCAGGCGGTTATACATAATCGCAATCAGCATCAGCAGCACTGAATTCAGCAGCACTGGGTAAAGTAAAAAGCTGTAACCCAGCTGATGTACTGCATCGCCGCCTAAAACAGCAGTAATCGCCACTGCGCCGCTGGGCGGATGCAATGAGTCTGTGGTCATCATCAAAATGATCGCCAGCGCGACCGCAACACTGAACGCTTCCGTCAAATTTGGAATGAACATGGCGCAGGTTACGCCAATCAAAGCCGCAAGACTGTTGCCGACAACCATATTCCACGGCTGCGCCAGCGGGCTGGCGGGAACCGCAAACAGCAAAACAGAAGAAGCGCCCATCGGGGCGATATACCATGCGTTTAAGTCGCCCAGCGCCAGCCAGCTGATAAAAGATGACAGTGCTAGGCCAATCAGTGCGCCCAGCCCGCACAGCAAGCGGTCTTTTAAGGGCAAGACTTTAAAGTTGGGTTTTAGCGTATTCAGCCAGTCTGCTTTGGAGTGAAACACGGGATGCCTAATTGGTTGTTTTAACGGATGCTGCAATTATAGATCGAAGCATTTTATAAGGTGTATTTATTTTATATGTTTAATGGATATCAAATATTTTCAAAAAAAATAAATAAAATTTGAAAAACATAAACTTAGCCATAATATAAAAAGAAATTTATGACTTTATAAAAAATAATGAACCAAAATCGCGAAGAACTTTTAAAACACTTAGCTGCCTCTTTAAAAGATGCTAAAGAGGATGGAGGAGCAATTTTACTCGTCGGAGCAGGAATTTCCGTTTCAGCTGGAATCCCTCCAGCGCAAAAATTGATGAAAATCGCGATTGAAAATTTTCCCAATTACTTCACTGAAGAAGAGCAAAAGCTGGCCCAAGTCGACTTAAACAAACTTCAATACAATGACATTATGACTAAACTGTCAAATGTTAAACGAAAAGAACTTTTCAAATGGTTTATTGAGGGAAATAAAGAAAAAGGGATTAAGAAAGCCAAACTCAATTTTGCCCATATCGCGATAGCTGAACTTTTAAAACAAGGTTATTTCAGTCGAATTCTCACTGTTAACTTTGACCCTTTACTCATCCACGCATGCTTCATGGTCGGCATGTATCCTTTCCCAGCCATTTATGACTTAGGTGCAATGGGTAAAGTAAATGCAGAACTTCTTCATGACCCGAGTATTGTTTATCTCAACGGTCAGCATGTGGGTTTTGTTCAACGTAATACCACTGATCAACTTGAAGCGCATAAAGAAACACTCTCTCAAATTGTACGATCGACTGGATGTAATAAAACTTGGGTGGTTGCTGGCTACAGCGGCGAAAACGACCCATTAATGGATGCATTGAATGAATTGCGTCCTTACAATAATTGGCTGTATTGGCTTGAGTATAGTGAGCAAGTTTTACAAAAAGAAAGCCACCATTTTCTAGAAAATGATGAAGAGTGCAAAGTCATTTATCGAGCAGATGCAGACAACATCTTTATGCAAATTGCTGATTCACTCAAATGTAATCTAGACTTTATAGAAAGTCCGAATGTTGAATTAGCCCTATACGAACGAGAAATTAATTTCCAAACAGCTGGAAGTAAACAAAATTACTTTACTAAGAAAATTAAGCTTTATAAGGAACTGCTATCACAGCCAGAGCTCATTAATCTTCTCGATGAAGTCGAAGATTTCAATACTTCTTTAATTTTACAAGGAATAACACAAAAAATAATTCATCTTTGTCAATCTTCTGATGAAGAACAAATGCTTGAACTTGTAAAAATTGGTGATACTTTAAAAAAACAAATAAAGTTAGATGATATTCAATTTCAACACTTTCAAAAAATCCCTATGCTTTTTGCAAACATGTTCATTCTCGCATATGAAAAAAATATTTCTATTGATCCAAAACCATTAACCGATATTAGTTTATTAGAATTTGCATGGATGTTTTGCGAAGTGGCAGACAATATACAACCAAATTGCGCCATGGAAATTAGAAACCGCATCAACGATTTAAAAAAATGCATCAATATTTAAACCTTTGCCACACACACCCAAAGCCCTTATAATTGAGCACAATTTTTCTCTAATTTTAAGTGGATGACCATGAGTCGCGCCATATCGCATATTGATACCTTCCAAGGCTTAATTCTTGCCTTACAAAACTATTGGGCTGAGCAAGGCTGTGTGATTCTGCAGCCTTACGACATGGAAATGGGCGCTGGTACATTCCACACTGCAACATTCCTGCGCGCTTTAGGCCCTGAAACTTGGAACGCCGCTTACGTGCAGCCTTCACGCCGCCCGAAAGACGGCCGTTATGGCGAAAACCCAAACCGTTTACAGCACTACTACCAATTCCAAGTGGTGCTTAAACCAAACCCAGACAACATCCAGCAGTTATACCTAGACTCTTTAAAAGCCATTGGTATTGACACCCTCACTCACGATATTCGCTTTGTCGAAGACAACTGGGAATCTCCAACACTTGGCGCTTGGGGCTTAGGCTGGGAAGTTTGGCTCAACGGTATGGAAGTGACTCAGTTCACTTACTTCCAGCAAGTCGGCGGTGTTGAGTGCTACCCAGTGACAGGCGAAATCACCTATGGTTTAGAACGTTTGGCCATGTACCTGCAAGGTGTAGACTCAGTTTACGATCTGGTTTGGACTAAAGGTCAGTTTGGTACAGTAACTTACGGCGATGTATTCCATCAAAACGAAGTTGAGCAATCTACTTACAACTTTGAATATGCCAACGTTGAAAAAATGTTTGAGCTGTTCGATTTCTATGAAGCTGAAGCAACCCGCCTGATGGAAGCAGAATTGCCGCTTCCTGCTTATGAGCAAGTAATTAAGGCTTCTCACAGCTTTAACTTGTTAGACGCGCGCGGCGCAATCTCTGTGACTGAACGTCAGCGCTACATTTTACGTGTGCGTACTTTGGCGCGCTCTATTGCGCAAAGCTATGTGGCTGCACGTGCCAAGCTGGGCTTCCCAATGGCAGAACCGCATTTGCGTGATGAAGTATTGGCTCAGTTAAAGGCACAAGTTGAAGAAGCAGCAAAAGAGGAGAATAAATAATGTCTAAACATACCGTTTTATTCGAACTCGGCTGTGAAGAATTACCGCCAAAAAGCTTGAAAAAATTACGTGATGCGCTGGAAGCAGAAACAGTAAAAGGCTTAAAAGATGCTGGCTTAGCATTTGATGCTATTGAAGCCTATGCAGCGCCGCGCCGTTTGGCACTCAAAATTGTCAATGTTGATGGCGCGCAAGCAGACACGCAAAAACGTTTTGACGGCCCTGCCAAACAAGCCGCTTTTGATGCAGAAGGCAACCCGACTAAAGCGCTTGAAGGCTTTATGCGCGGTCAAGGCATTACGGTTGATCAAGTATCAACCTTCCAAGCCGGCAAAGTTGAAAAAGTCTGCTATTTAAAAGATGTCAAAGGTCAAAGCCTTGACGTTTTATTGCCGCAAATTTTACAAACGGCTTTGGATAATCTCCCAATTGCAAAACGCATGCGTTCTGCGGCAAGCCGTACTGAATTCGTGCGTCCTGTGAAATGGGTGGTGTTGCTTAAAGATAATGAAGTTGTTGATGCAAGCATTCAGGATCATCAAGCAGGCAATGTGACCTATGGTCACCGTTTCCATGCGCCTGAAGCGATTGCTTTAGCCAACGCAGATGCATATTTAGATGCACTTCGTGCTGCGAAAGTTGTCGCGAATTTTGAAGAGCGTCAAGCAATCATCGACCAGCAAGTGAAAGCGCTTGCTGATGAAGTGAATGCAATTGCCATCGTTCCTGCTGATTTACGTGATGAAGTGACTGCATTGGTTGAATGGCCAGTTGCGCTTCGTGCAAGCTTTGAAGAGCGTTTCCTTGCTGTGCCGCAAGAAGCGTTAATTACCACCATGCAGGACAACCAAAAGTATTTCTGCTTAGTGAATAGCGACAATAAATTGCAGCCTTACTTCATTACCGTTTCAAATATTGAGTCGAAAGATCCAGCTCAAATTATTGAAGGTAATGAGAAAGTTGTCCGTCCACGTTTGTCGGATGCTGAATTCTTCTTCTTGCAAGACCAAAAGCAGCCGCTTGCGTCTCGTAAAGAGAAATTGGCGAACATGGTGTTCCAAGCAGAATTGGGTACGCTTTGGAACAAGTCTGAACGTATTGCAAAATTGGCTGCAGCGCTTGCGCCGATTACTGGCGCAAACCCAGCTGATGCTGAAAAAGCTGCCCTACTTGCAAAATGCGATTTAACCTCTGAACTTGTCGGTGAATTCCCAGAACTTCAAGGTATTGCTGGTACTTACTATGCACGCATTGAAGGCGAAAATGATGAAGTTGCAGAAGCTTTAGGCGAGCAATATCTTCCTAAATTCGCTGGCGACGTTTTACCTCAAACTAAAACAGGTACAACCATTGCCCTTGCCGACCGTTTAGATACCTTGACGGGTATTTTCGGTATCGGTCAAGCGCCTACAGGTTCGAAAGATCCGTTTGCACTGCGCCGTTCTGCGATTGGTATTTTGCGTTTAGTGACTGAAAACAATCTTGATGTTTCGATTGAAGAACTCATCAAATTGGCTTTGGCTGCATATGGCGATGTATTGAAAGACCACGAGAAGACTTTGGCGGATGCTGTTGCATTCCTTGAAGGCCGTTACCGTGCGAAATACGAAGACCAAGGCGTTGCGGTTGACGTGATTCAAGCGGTTCAAGCGCTTTCTCCAAAATCACCGCTTGATTTTGATAAGCGTGTAAATGCAGTAAATCACTTCCGTGACTTGCCTGAAGCTGCTGCGCTGGCTGCCGCCAATAAACGTGTTGCCAACATTCTTGCTAAAGAAGCTGCGCCTGAAGGTCAAGTGGTTGAAGCTGACTTAGTTGAAGATGCTGAAAAAGCATTGTTCGCTGAACTTGCAAAAGTGACTCCTGTGGTTGAGCCGTTATTTGCTGCAAAAGACTATACGGCTGCCCTTTCAGCCTTAGCTGCACTTCGCGCACCAGTAGATGCATTCTTTGAAGGCGTTATGGTGATGGCTGAAGATGCTGACCTGAAAGCGAACCGTTTACGTATGCTTGCGCAGCTTCGTGACTTGTTCACGAAAGTGGCTGATATTTCAGTGCTTCAACACTAAGCTCTGATTTATTAAAAAACCCGCTTCAGAGCGGGTTTTTTTATTCATGTTTACATTTGTGACTTAAATAAAATTTTAAACAATAATTGTGATAAAGCTGGAAAACTTTTTAAATCACTTATAGAAATTTCAGTTTTTCTAATCTCTTTAAAGATTTTTGAGAGCATTGATTTATCATCTAAATTTCCACCCGCTTCAAAAACAGCTATTACAGCCCCTAGCATAGCCAATGTAATCCCTCCTGCTACAACTCCAGCAGTTGCATTGATAATACCTGTTGGAATTAATGAAGCAGCCCAAACATATAATGTTGAGCCTAAAGACTCTGCTGCAAACGTAGGCAACAATGCTAAAGCCGATTTTTTAGATAAAATCTCACCAGTATAAATATATGCTAAAGATGCAATAGCTACTGCCTGAATACCTGTTATTATTGCTCCTCCGGCCGGTAATTGCGCGGCAGCAACTGCACTTAAAACAGCAGTAACGGCAATCCCTGCAACATATTTACGTTTATCTTTTAGAGTCTTAATAAAAAGGATATCTTTTTTATTCTCTTTTAAACATTCAATAACTTTATCTCGAACATCATCAATACCTTTAAGATTTAAAGGTAACTCTTCATTATAATCAGGATCATAGCCTTCAGTTACCGTAGGAAATATTTCCTTGACACCTAAGACCTGCTTCCATTGATCTATAACTTTCTCCTGTCCAACTTTACTTAATTTTTCAAACTCATCAAACTTATTTAATACCACTAAAGTATGCTTCGTGTGCTGTTTTAATAAATCAAAATTCTCTTTCTGTGATTCATCAGCAGATCCTGTCACAACAAAAATACCTATATCTATATTATTTAGGAATTCTTGTGTTACATCACTATTTTCTTTTTTTACATCATCTAATCCCGGACAATCAACTATAAATACATCATCATCAAAGGGTATATATTTGACGTTTGTTGTTACACCAGATACAGCTCCAACTGCACATACCTGATCAGATCGATCTCTTTGTAATAAAGCATTAATCAAAGAGCTTTTGCCGGCACTAACTTTACCAACAACGGCCATACAAACTTTTTTTGTAAAATCTGGAAACTCACTATTTAAAAAGTCGTCTAAATTTTTTTGAAAGTCTTGTTCGTTTTTTGTCATAATCCCCTCTAAATATTTCTAAATTGAAGATTAAGCATATTATACTCTTTGAAAAATAACTATTATTTATCAAAATATTAAAAATTATACCTTTGTAATGTTTAATCAATTAAATATTATCCCTAGCCAATATTTCACCAAATCCCTATACTCAAACCAACAACACTCAACAAGAAAGAACCATATGAAACTGAAAACGCTCATTTTGACAGGTCTTGCGGGTATCGCACTTACAGCATGTGCAACAGCGCCAAAAATTCCAACGCTGGACTTAGGGGTCCTGCAAGAAGTCAGCAATTTAGATGTCTATCCAAATACAACCAATAACAAAGCCAAACTCACCAAATTTGACGACAAATGCGTGATTGAATTTACTGGCAATCTGGAAGCCGGCAAAGTCATTGAACAGTGGTCATTCAGGGGCTTTACACTCATCAGCGGCGGTTCCGCAACTTTTGCCAAAGACGGCACCAGCACAGCCAACACTTTTGATCTGTACGCGCCAGACGTACAGAAAAACTTCCTTGCCCTGCGTCACAATTTCCATAAAGACGCTTTAGCGCAATGTGACTAATCCAGCGCTTTTCATCATCTGTTAAATGCATTTTTAACAGATGATGCGTTAAAGCCAGCAATCTATAAAATACAAAACTGAAGTTACAAAGAATAAAATTATTTTCACAGACTTAACTTTCATCACATTTTCTTACCTGTTTCCTACCTAAAACAGCTCAACGTATTTTCCGTGTAAGCCCTTGTGCAGCTTTAATCAAAAATCCGTTTTTTTCAAAAAAATATCTCTAAGATGATTTCCGATCCCATCCGCAAGGTGAATTTTTTTCACCAAACGAGGTATAAATTCAGAATGAATCTTTTTAAAACAACAGTGATGACTGCAGCGCTATGTGCAGCCTCGCCTCTCGTTCTCGCAAATACCGCACAGGCTGATGCAAATGCCCAAGTCAATCTACAAGCAAATGCAGATACAAGCGTGCTGAGCAGCTTAGGTCAAAACGTTAAAAGCGCTGTGAATAAAACCGGCGATGCCGTTCAAGAAGCTGCCTCTAAAACGGAGCAAGGCGTCAAACACGGCGCTGCAAAAACCCAAGCATTTACACAAGATCAATGGCAGGGCACTAAAGCCGCTGCTGCTGATAAAGCGCAGGCCTCCAGAGAAAAAACAGCTGAAATCAAGCAGTCCAGTGCTGAAACTAGCGCGAAGGCAAAACAGCCTCTGCATGAAAAGTCTGAAAAAACCAAAAAATTCTTATCGAAGAAAAACAATCCAGACCAAGCGCATAATACGGGCTTGAACGGCAATGTGCAGGCAGAGCTTAATACGCCAGCCGGCAAAGCGCATATTTCTTCAGAAACAGATGCCGAGATTGGCATTAAATAGCGCTGCATGATTCAGCGTTAAAAACGGTATTCTCCTCCAGAGATATCTAAAAGAAGGCCCATTTTGGTGGGTCTTTTTTATGCCGGACAGATCAATTCTGGATGCTTGACAGGACAGTACAGCTCATCCGATACCCTCATTTTAAAAGCTGTATGAATTTCGCAACCTATGCATGCAAGCTCAGCCCGCTTGCTTATAATGAGCAACAGAAATGGGCTTTACAGCCTCTAAGCTCAGCCAATCAATAGAGGTGCCTGCACCATGCAATATATTCAAACCGCTTTCATCAAAAATGCCATAAAAACTGTGTTCTGCACGGGCTTGGCTTTAGCGACAGCTTCTTCACTGTGGGCGCAAGAACCCGCACCAGTGGCCGCGCAAACACAGCAGCCGGCAGAAAAACCGGTGAAGCCTTATGGCGATAATCCGAATATTTTCCATGTCTGGGCCTATAAAACGCAGGAAGGCGTATTGAATACCGCGGCTAAAGTGGGCAATGCGGCTGAACGCGGCATCGGTAAAATTAAGCCGTCAGTCGATCAGGCGTGGGACAATACCAAAGACATTGCTGGCAATACCGTGCAAAAAGTCGATGAAGGCGCACAGAAAGCGACTCAAGGCGTAAATACTAAAATTCAGGAAACCAAAGCAGCGCTGGGCGGTAAGCCGAGCCAATCAGCACCGATCGAACGGCGTTCATTAAGCGAGCCGTCTACATCGCCAAGCAGCTACCATACCGCTCCTGCAGCACCTAGCGTCAATCAAGCTACATCGAATACAGTACCGGGCAGTTCGGGCACTGCTACTTATCCTGTGACGGATTTATAAGACGTTTATAAAATGAAAGATGCAAACTAATTGAGCATTGAAAGCCCACCCTCTAATGGGCTTTTGTTTGAAATCGCAATCCTCTGCAGAAAACGGATGCAGAGGATTGCTATAAAACCCGATACAGAAAACTGAATCGTGCTGTTTTATTCAGCGTTTAGTTTTCCACACAAATAAATAAATTATCCACAGCAGGTGAAATTTCAGCTGTATCAAGGCCTTTTCAGTGCAGTCTGCTTGCGATGCTTAATTCACTTTACGAATCACCAAACCCGCTTTAAACGCTTCGGTATTTTCAATCAGCTGCTGCACAATGCGCTGACGCGCATCAACACTGCCCCATGCGCTGTGCGGCGTTACAATTAAGTTTGGAATGCTGCTGTCCAGCAGCACATTGCCGTCTTTTGGCGGTTCAGCCGTCAGCACATCTGTAGCGGCCCCCGCAATCTGGCCTGCACGCAGCGCATCCGCCAGCGCCTGCTCATTCACCACACCGCCGCGCGCGCAGTTGATTACAAATGCGCTTGGCTTCATTTGCGCAAAGGCAGCGCTATCCAGCAAATCACGGGTATCTTCCGTTAAAGGGCAGTGCAGGCTTAAAAAGTCCACTTGCGGCAGCAGTTCTGCAAGAGGCACCCGCTCTGCAGCGGATGGGCGTTTCGGCAAAGATGCAATCATGATTTTCATGCCGAAAGCATGCGCCAGCTTCGCAACTTCCTTGCCCAGTTCCCCATAGCCCACCAGCCCCAGAGTTTTGCCTGAAAGTTCAATAATGGGAAAGTCCAGCAGGCAGAACTGGCTGGCTTTATTCCATTCGCCTTGTTGCACTGCGCGGTCATACTGGCGGAACGATGTGGCTAAGTTCAGCATCAGCATCAACGTGTGCTGCGCAACGGCGGATGTGCCATAGCCTTGGCAATTGCAGACAGTTATCCCCTGCTGTTTGGCTTGCTGTAAATCCACATTGTTGGTGCCGGTAGCGGAAATTAAAATCAGTTTCAGCTGCGGGCACTGCTGCAGGGTTTCTGCGTTCAGTACCACCTTATTGCTGATAACAGCTTCGGCCTGCTGTACGCGCTCCAGCACTTGTTCAGGCAGCGTGCCGGGATACAACACCAGCTCATCAAATACTGCATGCAAGCCGCTGAAATCCAAATCGTTTTTATCCAATGATTCAAAATCTAAATATACGGCTTTCATCTGTATGTCCTTCAGTCATTATGCATGCAGATTGCATGTGTTTAAGGCATTAAAGCTAAGTCCAGCAGGCATTTCAAGCCCATTCTGCAGCACATGAAAACGAAAAACCCGCAATGCTGCGGGTTTGCCATGCTGGCGGATCCATCCAGAAAATGATGTTCAGCGCTTGTCTAAATCGCTGCGCAATGAATTGCGGATTTGAATCACCACATATACAGCCAATGCGCCCACCACCATCAAGCCAAGACCGAAAACGGCGGTATGGGCGCTGAAACCCTGCGCAAAAGCGCTGCCCGGAAACATGACGGTCAAGATCAAATACCCTACAGCCCGCATCTGATGAGATTGCATACTGACGACCCCGCTCTACTGATCTTCAAGTTTAAAATCCATTGAATGCACGCAATGAAGCCGTGCTCACTTCAGATCTTAACTTGAATGCGGAATAAAGCAACGGGCTGTTTTTTAAACTAAGATTTTTCCAGCTGCGGCACAAATTTACCGGAATCATCCAATACGTCAGCAAAGTGCGCCGCACCCAGCTCATCAGTGCTTAAATTCAGATTTTTGTAGCTCAGCACATAGTAACCGGCATACTTCTTCATCATCAGCGGATGCATGCCTAAGGACAGCTCATCCCGCAGCAGCACCAGCTTCATCATTTGGCGGTCATTCATGACAATCATATAAGGCTGATCATTCCAGCTGATCTGCACCAAGGCATTGCCTTTGGCATAAATCGGAATCAGGAATTTATGATTCAGTGCAATCGCGCCCGCGGCATAGCTTTCTATTTTTTGGCTGATGACATTAAATACCAAGCCATGCCCATAGGCATCCTGCAGCAGGCTGCGTTTTTCCTGCGGCATGCTGACCTGTATGCCAAGTTTGGCCAAATCCTGCTGATCCACCTGCTTGTTGCTGAACAGTTCACGCAGCAAGGCCTGTTTCTGTTTGGCATCAAAAAACTGATCATCCAGCGCCAGCGCATTGCTCTTTAAAATATGCCCCAGCGCCGCGCGATGGCGCGGCAGCAGATTTTCAATCACCTTACGGTAATAGAATTTGCTGTTCTTTTTGACCTCGCGCATCTTTTTGTAGAAATAGCTGGCGTCAAAAGGGTGGCGCAAAAAGTCATGCACCAGCGCGGAGCTGGCCAAAACAGCAATCGCGTCATGATCGGTATAGGGCAAATGCAGATAATGCGCATGCGGAATCAGCGGCTTCAAATGCTCGATATGCACGCGGTCAGCGGCATAATACGGGTCAAAAATCACGATATATTCACGCGCTGGCGAAACATCCTCCGCCCGCACAAACATGCGCCCATTCAGTTCGGGCTGATAAAACATGTTGTAGCGCGTATCTTCCACATCTTCGGGGTTAATCGAATATTGCGGCACCATCGCGACGACACGCTGCACATCCAGCAGATTGGAATACTTAATGGCGGCATAGCCGCCCATCGAGCCGCCATAGGCAATCCGGGCTTTAAACGGCGCAATCACCGGCTGAATGCTGTCCATCATGGCTAAAATAGAGCTTTCGGGAAACCATGATTTTTGCTTCGGCATAATGCCGATCACATTAAAATCGAATTTGTGCAGTGATTTTTCAGCATTCACGCTCAGACCTTTGGCCCGCGTAATTAAATCGCCAAAGGAAAAAATCAATTCTGCCGATGAACCTTTGAGGAAAATGACCCGGATCTGTTCATCTTCAAAAATAATCTGTTTATCCATCATCACACCGTTATCAAGTCCTTTTGCTTCATTCATCGAATATTCAACACACAGTCAAATTTGCAGTTCATAGGAATATGCTATTTTATAATGGAGTCAGGGATTAAAAATTGCAGAATATGACACAATCACTACATCCTGCCGCAGAAAAAGGCTTTGGCGCAGCTGCGGCGCTGTATCAGCAAGTGCGCCCCGGTTATCCGGCCGAAATCAGCTCTTGGCTGAAATCGCATCTCAAGCTCAGCGGCCAAGATGCATTATTGGATCTGGGATCGGGCACCGGCAAGTTCTTGCCTTATTAAAAATCCATCAGCTCAAGGATTACTGCGGTCGACCCAGTTGCCGCCATGCTGCTGCAGCTGCGCCAAGCGCATCCTGATATCAATACTGTACAGGCTTTCAGCAGTGAAATTCCAGTGCCGGATCAGTCCATCCGCGCGGTCTTTTGCGCGCAATCCTTTCATTGGTTTGCCAACCAAGCCACGCTGGCTGAAATTGAGCGCATTTTACAGCCGGACGGCGCTCTGGTGCTGATTTGGAATCAGCGCGATATTAACACGGATTGGGTAAAAGCCTTAGCTGAGATTCTACTGCCGCTGGAAGGCGGCACGCCGCGCTACCACAGCGGCCTGTGGCAAAAAGCCTTTGAACAGCAGCCATGGTTTAAGCTGGATCAAGAAACCGCCTTCCGCCAGCTGCACCGCGGCACGGTTGAACAGGTCGTTTCTAAAC
Source organism: Acinetobacter entericus (assembly GCF_026168575.1). Classification (NCBI taxonomy): domain Bacteria; kingdom Pseudomonadati; phylum Pseudomonadota; class Gammaproteobacteria; order Moraxellales; family Moraxellaceae; genus Acinetobacter; species Acinetobacter entericus. The sequence continues at coordinate 84,860 of NZ_JAPEQW010000011.1, read as the reverse complement.
GCCTCTTGTCCACCAGTTTTATCGCGGCCATGCCTGAAGCGCAGCAGCAGGCGCTGAAACTGCAATTTGAACAAACTGTATTTGAATTGACCGGCAAACAGGCGCAAGATGAAATTGAGTTTCCCTATACCACCCATGTCTATGTCTTTAAAAAAACTGCAGGAAAATAGGTGCCTTATGCCACATGCATTTAAAGTTTTAGGCGTGCCGCTGCTGATCAGCGCCGCGCTGCTGGCCGCAGGCTGTGACCGCAGCAAAGAGGCGGAAAAGCCGTCCGCAGATCTGTCACAAGATGATCAGATTATGCGTGAACTGGCTTCAGAACCGGTTAAGCCTTTTGCCAAGACCGTCAATGATGTGCATGACATTCAGGCCCTGACTGATTTTGATGCGCGCTTTACCGCAGTCAGCGATGAAATGGAAGATGAGCTGATGCGCATGAAGGAAGACGGTTCTCTAACGCCAGAATTCGCCTTAAGCCGCAAGCAGGACAATATCAACTCTGCGCTGACCATGCTCAGAGCCTTGGATTTAAAAACGGAGCAAGGCCGCTATATTCAGGGCCTGATGTATCAGTACTGGGACAATCAGGGCAAACTGCTGCGGCAGCCGCCTGCGGATCAAAGCGGCAAGGCCGCCGGCAATAAGCAGCCCAGTGAAAATGTGAAGGGCTTAGGCCAGTTTATCCATGCGCAGGAACAGCTGGAACATTGGCAGCAGCAATACCCTGCCATTCCATCACCGGCAGAAAAGCAGTAAGCCCCTCAAAATAAAAAAGGGTTCATAGGAACCCTTTTTAACAGCAGCCGCTTTTTTAAGCTGAAGGCCGTTCTGCATACTGCGGCAAATGATCGCAGATATCATCCCATTCCGCTTTGGACGCTGCAAAAATGTGCATGGCAGGCTTCTGCGCCAAGGGCGTATCTAAAGTGCCAATGCGCAAGCGGTAGAAATCCGGAGTCTCCGCTTTAATGCTGATGATCGGCGAACCGCAGGCGCTGCAAAAGCAGCGCTGCGTGGTTTCAGTCGACTGAAATTTTTTGAACAGGTGTTCGCCTTGAACAAGCTTGAAATCGGCTTTGCGGATTGGCGCATTCACGGCATAAGCGGCGCCATTGGCTTTGCGGCAGCGCTGACAGTGGCACTGCACAATTTCGCCAATTTCACCGTGAATTTCATATTGAATGCCGCCGCATAAGCAGCTGCCTGTATAGAAGTTCTCTTGCATCACTCACTGCTTCCCGTCAGATCTTTGCTGAACAAATTAACACAGTCCTGCAAGTTTCCATACTGCTGAACATGCTGCTTTACTGCGCACTCAAAAATTGATGCACGCCTTCACCGGCGGCCCGCCCAGTCGCAAAGCATGCAGTCAGCAAATAGCCGCCGGTCGGCGCATCCCAATCCAGCATTTCACCTGCGCAAAATACCGCGGGATTAGATTTCAGCTGCAGCTGTTCGGACAGCATTTCGCGTTTAATGCCGCCGGCGCAGCTGATGGCTTCTTGAATTGGGCGGAAACCGCTCAGGGCAATCTTTAAAGATTTAATCTGCCCAGCTAAGGCCTCGGGCTGTGTCCATAATGCCTTATCCACCAGTTCACGCACCAAATTGGCTTTAGCGCTGTCTAAGCCAGCTTTGCGCCAGACATTGCTCAATGACTGTTTTTTGCTGGGCTGCAGTTTCGCTGCCAGCTGTTCAGCACTTTGATCAGGCAGCAAATCCAGCTGCAAAACCATCGGTTTCTGCTGTTTGGCTAAATTGCGCAGCTCACGCCCTTGTTTATAAATCAGTCCGCTTTCTAAGCCATAATGTGAAATGACAATATCGCCTGTTGATTTCGCACTCTCCCCCGCCCACGCTTCTACGCGCTTTAAAGGCTGACCGAATACGGGCTGCATAAATGCTGACCAAGGCACTTCTACACCGGCATTGCTGGCTTGAAAGGGTTCAATGTCTTCGGCCTTCAGCCATGCCTGCCATGCGCCGTCACTGCCCAGCTGAGGCCAAGACACTGCGCCGCAGGCCAAGACGACAGCGTCAAATGCTTCGGTACGCACTGCCTCCTGCAACAAATCTTTAAACTGCACGGCCTGCGGCTGTACATGCAAAACTTGATGGCGGTAATGAAATTTTACGCCCTCTTCCACCAAGCGTTTCAGCCAAGCGCGCAAAAGCGGCGCGGCTTTCATTTCAATGGGAAAAATACGGCCGGATGAACCAATATAGGAGTCAATGCCTAGACCCTTCATCCAGTTTTGAATCCAGCCTGCATCCCACTGTTTAACCCACGGCGCCAGCCAATCCGCCTGATCGTAACGCTGAATAAACTGCGCTGCCGGTTCTGCATGCGAAATATTCAGCCCAGTTTTGCCCGCCATTAAAAATTTGCGGGCAGCGGTCGGCTTTTGCTCATAGACATGCACATCATAGTCATACTGGCTCAGCACCTCAGCCGCCATCAGCCCTGCCGGCCCTGCGCCAATAATCGCGATGCGTTTGCTCATGCTGCTTATTCCGCCGCCGCTGCAGTTTGCCCCTGCAAAGGCTGAAAATCATCAAAACGTGTTGTACAGCCTTCCGGCTTGGTAATGATCAGCTGCTGGCACAATTCACCGCGCTCTAAATACTTAATTTCAAAATGCGTTCGCGCTGAATCTGCGGGAATGACTTCTTTAACAAAAGGCAATTTCCAGACCTCAATCAGCTGCTGCTGCGCTTCTTCAATATAATCCGGAATATTGCTGGCAAGCGTGATCTGACCACCCGTTTTTAAACGCGACAGTAAAAATTCAAAAAACGGCATATTCAGCCAGCGCTGCGCAGGGTTATGCGGTTCCGGATTCGGGTACAGAATAAAAAACTGTTCCACTTGTGCTGGAAATAAAGCATGCACGACCCATGGCAAAGCATCGGCATGGATTGGCTGTAAATTCTTTTGACCTTCTAAGCCATGCTGTTTTTGCATCGATAGAAATTTTTCGCGGGTGCGTTCCACCGCGATCAGCTGTTTTTCTGGATTTTGGCCGCTGAACAGCAAAGCGTGCTTGCCTTTGCCTGCGCCGATTTCGACACAAACCGGCTGATTGGCAATCGCTTGAAAATCACGGGGAGCATGCATGCGCTGCGCTTGAAATTGACGAATCGGCATAATCAGATCAAACTAATGAAAACGGCATAAGTCTAACAATTGTGACTGTATTTGCCTAATCGAATCCTCTATTTTTGCTGGAGTCTTGCCATGCCGACCCTTCTAAACTGCCCGCGATGCGCTGAGCTGACCACTTGGGAAGACAACGAATACCGCCCTTTTTGTTCGGAACGCTGCAAAATGATTGATTTAGGCGCATGGGCCAATGAAGACTATAAATTGCCAACACAAGATGCCCCTCAAGCGGAAGGCTCAGAAGAATAATTAAATTTTAGGCCGCTTTAGGGCTTGTTTTTAAAAAAATTAAGAATAATGTCATCTCTACAGCATATAAAAGCTACGCTGTAGAGATAAATAATAAAAATTGACCACAAAAGTGCTTTAGGGGAGTCTCAAGCATGAAAATAAAACTGCTTTACGCCATATTAGGCATATTCACTTTATTCAGTATCGGCTGTTTGTTATTGGGGTTTTACAAGGCTGATCTTATTTTTATTGCTGCCGGCGTGCTCTTAAGCTCTGCTTCAGGCTTACTTTTTTTGGAAATGAAAAAGATATTATCCAACCCATTTGAAAAAGGCTGAAGCATCTGCTCCAGCCTTTGTCTTTTAACCCGCTTTACCTGCAACAAAAGGATTATGCTGTTTTTCAAACCCAATGGTGCTGATGGGGCCATGGCCTGAAATAAACTGCGTTTCATCCGGCAGGCTAAAGCATTCACGCTGAATCGAGTCCAGCAGCTGCTGATGATTGCCGCGCGGGAAATCGGTACGGCCAATTGAACCTTTGAACAGCACATCTCCTGTCCAAAGCAGGCCATAATTTGGGTTATAGAACATCACATGGCCTGGCGTATGGCCCGGTGCAAAACGCACCTCAAACTCTTCCTCCCCCAGCTTGAGCACTTCACCGCCCTCCAGCCACGTCGTCACCTCGACTTTTTCGGGAATCGGAAAACCGTAGCGCGCAGAGACCTCCTGAATCATATCCAGCCAAAAAGCATCGTCTTTATGCGGGCCGAGTACTGGCACATTCCAGACTTTTTTCAAGGCGCCTACGGCACCTGCATGATCCAAATGACCATGGGTCAGCCACATCGCCTTCACCTTTAAGCCTAGCGCTTCCACTTCCGCCAGCAGCTTTTCAGGCTCACCGCCAGCATCAATCAAAACCGCTTCTTTGCTTTCAGAATCCCAGACAATGGAACAATTTTGCTGGAATGCCGTGACCGGCACAATTTTGACTTGCAGCATTTGGCTAAACCTCAAATATCAGTGGGCTAATGTGTGCTTTAAGGCGTCAAGATTAGCTTGAAGCAAAGCATTGAGCAATTGCAAATGATCTGCGCGGGCATTTAAAGCTGGAATATAGCTGTAGCTGCCGCCGCCAGCTTCTGCAAACAGCGCGGCATTTTCAACTGCCAGCTCTTCCAGCGTTTCCAAACAGTCTGCTGAAAATGCAGGGCTCATCACCTGTACAGAGTTTACGCCTTGGCTCGCCCACTCATGCAGCAAAGCATCGGTATAAGGCTTGACCCATTCCTGCTTGCCAAAACGCGACTGGAAACTGATGGCCCATTGATCTGCCTTCAAACCCAAGGCCTCTGCCAACAGCTGCGCTGTAACACGGCAGCGGTCAGCATAAGGGTCGCCTTTGTCAGCATACGGCTGAGGGATGCCATGAAATGACATCAGCAATTTTTCCGGCTGGCCGTGCATAGCCTGATATTCACGCACGCTCTGCGCCAGTGACTGAATAAATAGCGGATGCTGATAGTAATCCCGAATAATCGACAGGCCGGGCAGGCTGCGCTGCTGCGGAATCCACTTTGCCAAAGCATCATACAGCGGTGCGGTAGATGTCGCGGAATACTGCGGAAACAAAGGCAATAAAATCAAATGATCCTGATGCTGTTTTGACAGCTGCTGCAGCAATGCATCAATGCCGGGATTGCCATAAGTCATGGCAGGAACAATATTCAATTCAAATTCAGGATACAGCGGAAGCAGATGCGCTTTTACCGCCTGCACTTGCTGCAGTAAAATTTCACGCATCGGCGAATCAAGATTCCACACGGTTTTATAGGCATGCGCTACACGCTTAGGACGGAACGGCAAAATAAACAGCCGCAATATCAGCTGCCAAAGCGGTTTCGGAATTTCGATCACACGCTGATCGGATAAAAACTGCTTCAAAAATTGGCGCACTGCAGGAACTGCTGGCGAATCCGGAGTACCCAGATTTGCCAAAATAATTGTGATTTTCGCTTTCGCTGCAGCAGACATCAAACCATTCCAATCTAAATGAACACGACTACTCTATCAGCTTTCTAAAAACTTCATAAATGGATTAATACTGAGTTTTAAATTGAAAAACCCGATCATTATCCAATAAATTGCTTTCCATCAGCTTTTGCGCTTTTGGCGTCACCTGCCACAGCATGCGCTGGCGGTCATCACGTCCAGACTGAATAATCCATTCGTTTTGACGCATCTGCATTTTAATACTGTGCAATGCGCGGATATTGACTTGCGCGCGGGCAACTGCATGCGCGCGCGGCATCTCCATGCGGGCATCCTGCAGGCCTGTTTCATTTAAATATTCATTCATCCGCTTGGAAAAAAACTCTTCCGGCGTCGGATGAACAAACGTTGAGCCCAATACAGACAGCAGCTGCGCCCAAGTCATTTTTTTCTGAATTTTCAGCTCTTTGAAGTTGCCGTCCTGATAAGCATGCATGCGGTATTCAAACGAAAAAAACTCATGCATCGATACTTTAGGCAAACTCAAGAAAGGATCAACTTCGCGCTTGCCTGACTCAGTTTCCAGCTGCTCCAGCTTATTTTTCAACTGGTCAATTTCGTCCTGCAGGACTTGCGTATTCTGCGGACGCACCCATCCCAACACGGGGTAGCGCTCCAGCATTTGCGGCAGATTAAAACGCACTGCCATTTCTAAATCACGCAAGCTTCGATAGGTAAATACCTGATCTACCTCATTTTGCAGCAATTTACGGAACTCTTGGAACTTATCGCGCAATTCAGGCTTATCATCATGCAGAGCAGCTTCCCGGGCTGCAGGCTCATCATGCATAAACACAATAATCGGTTTTTGCTTGGTCACTGCATAAATATATTCTAAATGCATATAGCCCACGCCGGAAACAGACTGTTCGCCGTAGGCGCTGCCCAACAGCACCGCAACATAATCGCAATCATCAATTTGACGCCGCGCAAATGCAGTGCTTAGCGGTGTACGCTGCTCTAACCCCCAGGAAAAGAACCCCATTCCCACCAATGTTTGAGCTAAAACCATCCGTTCTGGCTGCATTTCAGCGCCAGAAGTTGAAATAAAAACCTGATAACGCTTATCGAGCATTGGTTATCCTCATTCCAATTGCATACCGCAGTGCGAAGCAGTTAATATCCCGCATGCTCTGGCTGCTAATATGACTACCCCAATATAAACACTTAATTTCTAAATGCTTAATCTATAAATAATTATTACTAAAACAGTAAAAAAGCTACATTAATTTATTTTGCCTTTAATTGCTAATATTCTCCACCGTCCAAGTCAAATCTTCTGAAATCAGGCGGCTTAAAATTGGCTTTAAATTTTCCGCATTTCGCCCACTGACGTAGCATTCGATTCGGACAGCATCTTTACGATCTTGCTCAAATAATAACTCATTTTTTATTAAAATGCGGGCTGTTTGACGCGCAACGGCAAATCCAGAGTCAATTAATGTCATTTTCTGACCAAAAATATGCTGAATGGCGGGTTTTAAGAAAGGGTAATGGGTACAGCCTAAAACTAAAAAGTCAGCACCTTGATCAACAGCAGGCTGTAAAATCTCCTGCAGCGTCTGCAGGCAGGCCGCGCTCATTTGTGCGCCGGCTTCCACAAATGGCACCAAATCCAGATTGGTCACGGGCATGACCTGCACTTGGGCAGGTTTAGCAAAACACTCCACAATTTCTTTAATCAGCTGGCCTCTAAAGGTTGCCGGAGTAGCCAGCACGGCGACCGTTTTGGTTTTGCTTTGCAGCACGGCAGGCTTTAAGGCGGGCACTAAGCCGATAATCGGAAAATTTTCGCCATAGTGCGCGCGCAGATAATCTAGACTGAACGCAGATGCGGTATTGCAAGCCACGACTGCAACTTTGCATCCTTTTCTGTACAGCCACTCAATAGCATGTGCAGTGAGTTCTCGGATTTCCTGATCATCTCTGGGGCCATACGGCACATGCGCTGTATCGGCATAATAGACAATGTGCTCATTCGGCAAATGCCGCGCAATTTCCTGAGCCACCGACAACCCGCCAATGCCCGAGTCAAAAATCCCAATTGGCGCATCAGCAGCAGCTTTCGGCATTGGATCATTAAGCGGATAAATAGGATGAATAGCGGTCATAGCTTCAAATTCAGAAGTTGCGGTTTGAGATGATGAAAAGCTTAAACCTCAGGCGCCTAATTGCAAGTAAAAATCGCCGCTTTTCAGGCTTAATATGGTTTCGCCTTGCGCATTTTCAAGCATCTCGCCCATTTCAATTAAATGAAAAAAAGCCGCCCGCTGAATAACTGCATTCAGCCCAAAACGCACAGCAACATAAGGGCGCATTTCTCCAGCAAATTCACGCATAAAAACCGGATGCTGCGCATCGACAATAATTTCATCCTGCGTGCTTGTGATCAGCTGAATATAGCATTTTCCCTGCAATTCAATTTGATTGGCCTGATTAACAAATAAGGGTTCGTCTTCCACCCGTATTTCAATCTGCTCGGCAGGCGTTTTTAAATAGAATTTCCCCTCTTCTTTCCACAGCACCGCAGAGAACAGGTCAATCAGCGCCTTCCGCTTGATCAATTGACCTTCGTGCCACCATTCTCCATTGGCCTTAACCTCTAAGTCCATGGCGCCGCAGTGCTTTGGGTGCCATTGATCCAAAGGCGGAATTGACTTTTTGTGACCGGACTGTCCATCTTTTAAGTATTGTGCAATACCCATTAAATTTTTATTATCGCCAAGAGCTGCTGTTTTCGTCGGATTTGGTGTTTTTTCTTGATTATTCATAGCAGAAGACCCTAATGACGGCAAAATATGATGGTTCAGCCAATTGGCTAGACCAATGTTTAAAACTATACTAGCCCACAATATAAATGACACGATAATTTATTTGTGTCTGGAAACAAAGAACACTCATGGCAGCGCCGTTTATAGAGTCAAAAGCGGTAGCCACCTTTAAACCAGATGAGGAGTCCTACATGGAACACATCGAACGTGAATCGATGGAGTTTGACGTAGTCATCGTTGGCGCAGGCCCTGCTGGCCTTTCTGCTGCGATTAAAATCCGTCAACTTGCAATTGAAAATAACCTGAACGATCTGTCCGTTTGTGTCGTGGAAAAGGGCTCCGAAGTCGGTGCGCACATCCTCTCTGGCGCTGTGCTTGAACCGCGCGCGATCAATGAACTCTTCCCTGACTGGAAAGAACAAGGCGCGCCTTTAAATGTGCCTGTGACTGAAGACAAAACCTATTTCTTATTGTCTGATGAAAAGTCTCAGGAAATGCCGCATTGGATGGTGCCTAAAACCATGCACAATGACGGCAACTATGTTATCTCTTTAGGTAACGTTGTGCGCTGGTTAGGCGCAAAAGCGGAAGAATTAGAAGTATCAATCTTCCCGGGTTTTGCGGCGTCTGAAATCCTTTACCATGCAGATGGTTCTGTAAAAGGCATTCAAACCGGCGACATGGGCATTGGCAAAGACGGTGAACCGACGCACAACTTTACCCCTGGCTATGAGCTGCATGCAAAATACACTATTTTCGCTGAAGGCTGCCGCGGCCACTTGGGCAAGCGCTTAATCGCTAAATTTGATTTAGACAAAGACGCCGATCCGCAGCATTACGGCATCGGCATTAAAGAGCTTTGGGAAATTGACCCGGCTAAACATAAAGCTGGCACAGTGATGCACGGTGCTGGCTGGCCATTGACGGAAACCGGTTCTTCAGGCGGCTGGTGGCTGTACCATGCGGAAAACAACCAAGTGACTTTGGGCATGATTGTCGATCTGTCATACACCAACCCGCACATGTATCCATTCATGGAAATGCAGCGCTGGAAAACCCACCCGCTGATTAAGCAATATCTTGAAGGCGGCAAGCGCATTTCTTATGGCGCACGCGCTGTGGTGAAAGGCGGCTTCAACTCTCTGCCGAAGTTTACTTTCCCAGGCGGTTCTTTGATTGGCGATGATGCAGGCTTCCTGAACTTTGCAAAAATCAAAGGCTCTCATACGGCGATGAAATCCGGCATGCTGTGCGGTGAAGCGGTATTTGAAGCAATTGCGGCCGGTGTAGAAAAAGGCGGCGATCTTGCCATTGCCCGTGTCACCGAAGGTGAAGATTTCTTCGCGAAAGAATTGACTGCTTATACAGAGAAGTTCAACAGCAGCTGGCTGAAAGAAGAGCTTTATAACGCGCGCAACTTTGGCCCAGCCATGCATAAGTTTGGTACGTTTGCAGGCGGCGCGTTCAACTTTATTGATCAAAACGTCTTTAAAGTGCCGTTCACGCTGCATGACTTGCAGCCTGACTTCAGCGCGCTGAAAACAGTGGATGCCAATAACGTCAAGCCAAACTATCCAAAACCGGATGGCAAACTGACCTTTGACCGCTTGTCTTCAGTATTCGTGTCAAATACTGTGCATGAAGAGAATCAGCCTGCTCACTTGAAGTTGACTGATGCTTCTATTCCAGTGAATGTAAACTTGCCAAAATGGGATGAGCCTGCTCAGCGCTACTGCCCTGCCGGTGTTTACGAAATCATGGAAAATGATGACGGTTCGAAACGTTTCCAAATCAATGCAGCCAACTGTGTGCACTGTAAGACCTGTGATATTAAAGACCCTTCTCAAAACATCACTTGGGTAACACCTGAGGGCGGCGGCGGTCCAAATTACCCGAACATGTAATTTATTTTAGATAAAAAATTAAACCCGCATAATGCGGGTTTAATTTTTTAAAATGATAAAAATCAAAATATTTCACGACTTCAAAAAGCGTTAGCCCTTTTGAACTAAATAATGAAATTCCTTATTGCCGTTTTCATCCAAACGCTCTTCCTGCAGCAGCAGTTCATGTCCTAAATGCATGCAGAATTTTGGGATATCCCAAGAAGTAGAATTATCCGTTGCAAATACTTCCACCACATCTCCAGACTTTGACTTGCGGATTGCCTGATGCAGCATCATGACGGGCTCTGGACAGCGCAGGCCACGGGTATTTAACTGAATGCTCGGGATAATTGCAGGTTCAGACATCGCACAGCTCAAAAAAAGAAAACCCGGCTAGTTTAGCATAGCCTGCGCCAAATTCAGTATGCCGCGGCTTATCCCCCAGGCATCCGAATCATCAGCAAAGACAGGGCATAAAAGCGCTCAATGAGCCTATTCTTATGCGCTGCAGGCAGGCATCCGCCGCTTGCACGATTTTGATCTGAACATTCAGATTTCCCTTTGGAATAGGCATAGACAACTGTATTTTCTGCGGTATGATAAAATCACATTTTTTAGATATTAAGCGTCTTCAGGAAAGATCATGAACGATGAATCAGGCCCGTCGTGGGGCATGCGCGGCTTACGTAAATGGCTAGGCACTGCGCCGGAAACCCGCGATGAACTGTTAAAATTAGTACAAGATTCACGTCGTTTTTTAGAACCCGATACTGTTGCCATGCTTGAAGGCGTGCTTGACCTTCCTGCAACAAAAATCCGAGAGGTCATGACCCCGCGCACAGCGATGATCAGCCTTCAAGAAGATGATGAACTGCTGGATATTCTGCATGTGCTGATTGAATCGGCGCATTCACGCTTTCCGGTATTTTCATCAGATCAGCCCGATAATGTCGTGGGCATTTTGCTGGCCAAAGACCTGCTGCCGTTCTTAACGGACCGCAGCTCAAAAGTCGATGTCCGCGCGCTGATGCGCCAGCCGCTGTTTGTTCCCGAAAGCGCCCGCTCAGATCAAGTCTTGCGCATGCTGAAAAATACGCAAACGCATATTGCCGTAGTGATCGATGAGTACGGCACAACTTCAGGCTTAGTCACGCTTGAAGACATTTTAGAAGAAATTGTCGGTGAGATCGAAGATGAGCACGACAACATTGATGAAGAAGCTGAATTCATCATCCCTGACGCAGACCCGAAAACCGCCAATACATGGCTGGTTCAGGCGCTTACACCAATTGAACATTTCAACAATGTTTTAGATGCAGATTTTTCTGACGATGAAGTAGAAACTGTCGGCGGTCTTTTGCTTCAGGAAATTGGTCTAGTGAGCGATTTACAAGGTCAGGTCATTGAACTTGAAAATTGGGAATTTACCATTCTGGAGGCAGATGCGCGCACTATCCATCTGATTCGAGCTGTCCGTAAATGAGAACCTATTTTGACAAACTGTTAAATCCTGCAGAACAACAAAAACAGCTCCCGTTAATTTACCCTTTGCTGATTGCGCTGTTTTCCGGCGCAGTCTTCAGCTTTGCGCTGGCGCCCTATTATTACTGGTGGCTGGCGATTCTATCCCCTGCACTGCTGTATGCCTGCCTGCGTAAACGCACGGCCAAGCAGGCTTTCGCCATTGGCTGGTCATATGGCATTGGCTTATGGTTTGTCGGCGCATTCTGGCTGTATACCTCCATTCATGTCTACGGCGACACCAATTCTTTTTTAAGCGTCTTGATGATTGCCATTATGGCCTTAGTGATGGGGCTGTTCACTGCGGTGCAGACATGGCTTTACCGCCGTTTTTTCCCAGAAACGCCCTTAACCTTTGCGCCACTGTGGGTGCTGTTTGAATGGTCTAAAACTTGGGTATTCACGGGTTTTCCATGGCTGTTTGCCGGTTATGCGTTTACGGAACGCTATCTCGACAGCTATGCGCCATTGTTTGGGGTATTTGGCGTATCTTTCGCAGTGATTGTTCTCGCCTGCGCGCTGGTTGAGATTCTGAATAGAAAAGTGTTTTGGATGGCGCCTGCTGCTGTTTTACTCCTCGGCGCATGGGGAGCATCCCAGCTCACCTTTGTCGAGCAGAAAGCTGAGAAGCCATTATCCGTTTCACTGATACAGGGCAATATTCCGCAGGACTTAAAATGGCTGACCGAATATCAAACCAAAACCTTAATGATTTATGCCCAGCTGAGCCGGACTGAATGGGGCCGCGATCTCATCGTTTGGCCTGAATCTTCCATTCCGCTGTTCCAAACTGACATTGAGCCGTTTTTAGACGCCATGAATGCGCAGGCAAAAAAAACCGGTACAGCTTGGGTTACGGGCATTCCTTACTGGGATCTGCCTGAATCGAAGCGCGAAGGCCAGCCGATGTACTACAACAGTATTATGGCCAGCGGTGATGAATCTGAAGGACTATACAAAAAACAGCGCTTAGTGCCCTTTGGTGAATATATCCCGCTGTCCGGCCTGCTCAGCTGGGTGCTGCCTGCCCTGCAGAATGACCCGTCAATGAGCGGATTTTCCCGCGGCGCCAGTGATCAAAAGCCCTTATCTGTGAAGCATCATGATTTAGGCGCGGCCATCTGCTACGAAGTGGCTTACCCGAACCTGACCCGGCGCAATGCGCAGCAGAGTGATTTTCTGGTGACCGTATCCAACGACGCTTGGTTTACCGGCACAGCAGGCCCATTGCAGCATCTGCAAATGGTGCAAATGCGCGCGAAGGAAAACGGCCGCTGGTTTATCCGCGCCACCAATACCGGTGTAACCGCGTTTATTGACCATCATGGGCATATCGTAAAACAGGCGCCGATGGATAAAGAAGCCGTGCTGCGCGGCGATCTGCCGGCAATGCAAGGTGAAACCCTGTATATGCGCCTCAGCGATTGGCCAATTTTGGCTTTCTCACTCTTGCTGCTGATTATGGGCTGGATTTACCGTCCGCGCAAAGTCGACGTATCATTTAAATCACGCAGATAATTGACTGCCAGCCTGAAAATAAAATTGAATCAGAAAAATTAAAAACCGAGCCTCAGCTCGGTTTTTTCTATAGATTTAGGCTTTAAAGCAGTTTTGTGCCCAAAGGCACGTCAGCATCCGGCACACACAATGCAACATGTCCAACTGCATTATGAAAACCCGTGATCAGGCATTCAGACTGAATTGGACCAATCTGCTTTTTTGGGAAATTCACCACTGCAGCGACCAGCTTGCCCACCAGCTGCTCAGGCTGATACAACTGCGTAATTTGCGCACTGGATTTTTTGATACCCAGCTCTGCACCAAAATCTACATGCAAAATATAGGCTGGCTTACGCGCCTGCTCAAAGACCTCCGCCTGAATAATTCTTCCGGCACGGATCTCCACTTTCAAAAAATCATTCCATTCAATCTGCTGCATTCTTTGCATTGCTCCTGCATGTTATTCATCCACAGTATAAGCAAGCCTTGGCGCATTGCCCTGTGCTGAAACAGACAAGGCATCCCGCAATCTGGACAATTTCGACACGATTAAAAGTAGACCATTCAAAAAATGGAGTCCGTCAATTTTTCATAAAAAAACCAGAGTCATCGCCCTGGTTTTTTTAGAATGCTTCACAATTTCAAGCGCGTCCTTCAACGCTATATTATTAATGACGGCGCCTTGATTTAAAATTGCACGGCAATATATGAAATCATCGCAGCCAGTGACAGCATTGGAACATAACGGTACATCTGCACAACCGTATTTTCAAACACGGATTGCTGATCTTGCTTTAATTTTGCAACAGTTGCCTGCAACGCGGACCAGAAACTCAAAACCAGCAGGCTGCTCATCATGCTGATCGCAAAGAAGCCAACCATAATCTGGCTGCTGCCTTCAGTGCTTTGCCACAAATGCAAAATGCCTTGACTGACAGGAAGAATGCTGAGAACTAAAAGAACAGATTTCAGCATTGCCCAATGAAATTGACTGATTTCATCTTCTAAGATTAATGCTTTCATTCTATCCTCCCTTGGCTAAAAAAGTGCCATTAGAGATATTATGCAAGGTTTTATTTAAATTAAAAGCTTATATTTCTTCATATTTTACGATTATTGTAATCAATAATTTTGGGAATAATTCTTATTATAAATATCAAATAGAATTATTATATAATATTTTTATTTTACAGTAGCTTATATTATTTAATTTAATTAATATTGATTATCACTTCACTCAACATTGAAATAACCTATTAAGTGAAGTGCTTTATTCCATAAAAACTGAATAAATAATGATTCTCAATTAATTTTTATAAAAAAGATCCGCATCGTTGTCCTCTCCGCCAGACTGCCCATCTGCGCCAAATGAATACAAGTCATACGGACGGCCTTCCGCGCCTGGAATCACATACTGAATATCATTTTCCCAGCTGTCTTTCGGATAGCCGCCTTTCACATAGCCGCCCGGCAGCCAGTTTTTTGCCGATTCTGGCTTATTCACTAAGGCGCCTAAGCCGCCATCCTGCATAGATGGGTATTTGCCATTGTCCATTTTATACTGATCTAAAGCGCCAGCCACGCTTTTTAAAGTAATTTCAGTGGTATCCACTTTAGCCTTTTCACCGCGCCCCATGACGTTCGGCACAATCAAAGCCGCCAAAACACCGAGAATCACAATCACCACCATCACTTCTATCAGGGTAAAGCCTGAAGCGCGATTCACTCGAGCGCCGCCCTGACGTGCCGCAAGTCCGCAAGCTGCGCTTCCGCTGTGGATTTGATTCACAGCAAGTTCAGTCCTTTTCATTCCATGTCTCTCATTGATATATTGCATGTAGCAGAAATGCCGATTTAGCTTTCAATTATCTGAAATTTTACTCAAAATTTATTTAAATCATATTATTCATATTCACGATCGGCAGCATGACTGCAATCACAATCACCAAAACAATACTGGCCATCAGCACCAGCATCAGCGGTTCCAGTAAAGCCAGCAAGGTTGAAATCAGTGTAGTGACTTCCCGGTCCTGCATGGCCGATGCGCGTTCCAGCATCCGGTCCAACTCCCCTGAAGCTTCGCCGCTTCGAATCATTTGTACCATCATTGGCGGGAAATAACCACTGCGCTCCAGCTGCGTCGCTAAGTTGCCGCCTTCGGTGACTTTTTCAGCAGCTAAATTGACGGAATCCCGGATCACCCAGTTATTGCTGACCGCGGCGCCAATTTTCAGCGCATCGACCAGCGGCACACCGGACTTAGTTAAAATGGACAGTGTGCTGGCAAAGCGCGCGGCATTAATGCCTTTAGAAAGTTTGCTGAATAAGGGAAGCCTCAGCGTCAACCGGTCAAAGGCATAATGCCCTGCAGCTGTTCGCAAGAAGCGCGCCAACAGAAAAAAACCCAGCGCTGCGCCAGCCAGCAGAAATGGCCATGCCGCGCGGATAAAATCACTGGCATTCATTAATGCGACCGTAATCCATGGCAAGGCGCCTTTGTCCTGATCAAAGGTTTTGACAATATCCGGCACCACATACGTCATCAGCCCCATCACAATAGCAAAGGACATCAGCATCAGAATGACCGGGTAAATCATTGCGCCCTGCACTTTCTTCTGCATGGCAAAACGGTTTTCGGTGTAATCCGCCAGCTGATCCAAAATCAGGTCCAGATGGCCTGAACGCTCACCGGCAGCAATCGTCGCAATATATAATTCGGGAAACCGCCCCGCTTGACTGAGCGCATTCGCTAAAGAGTGCCCTTCCAGCACTTTAGAGCGGACAGACATCAATAAGCTCTGCACATGGGCTTTTTCATTTTGCTTGCCCACTGCGCGGATCGCTTCTTCCAATGGAATCGAAGCAGCCACCAGCACGGACAGCTGGCGGGTCAAGAGCGCTAAATCATAAGACGTTATGCTTTTTTGAAACCAGCGGTTTTGCGCTCGCTTCTCTTTTTGCTCGACAGGGTCAACCGCCACGGGAATCAGCGCCTTATCGCGCAGCTGCTGACGGATTTGGCGTGCTGAATCGCCCTCTAGCACACCCTTCTGCTGCTTCCCTGAAGCATCAATGGCGGTAAACTGATATGCTGGCATTGCAATGCTCTAATTTTCCAAAAATTTGGGCAGCGCAGTTGCGCCCAACCCTCAAAATCATTCATATTCTTAGATACAAATTATTTGCCCACTCTAACATAACTCTGCTTCGATCACGACGAAATTTAAAACAGGATGACATCACTTTTTTATGCAAGTTTTAGCCCCTGCCCCAAACACGGTTTACCGGGTCCGCGTTGCCGTTCCAGTCTATCTGTATGACTGTTTTGACTATAGCCTGAGCTTTGAACAATACCAGCAGGCGCAAATCGGCGCACGGGTGGCTGTCTCATTTGGCCGGCAGAATTTAATCGGGGTGATCACAGATAAGCTGGCGCCGGATGCGCCGCTGGACCCCTCAATCAAACTCAAAGCTATCACTGAATTGCTGGATGATCAGGCCATTTTAGACAGCAAAGTTTTAAGTTTGCTGACATGGGCTTCGCAATATTATCAATTTCCCATTGGCGAAGTCATTCAAAGCGCTTTGCCTGCGCTGCTACGCCAAGGCAAGCCCTATAATTTATTGGCGCGCACATGGAAACTGCTGGATGATGATGCCGAGAGCAAAATTAAGCGCTCTGAACGGCAGCAGGAAGCCTATAAAGTATTAAAGCTGCATCCTTCAGGCACGGCAGAAAATTTGCTGAATT
Organism: Acinetobacter entericus; assembly: GCF_026168575.1. Taxonomy (NCBI): domain Bacteria; kingdom Pseudomonadati; phylum Pseudomonadota; class Gammaproteobacteria; order Moraxellales; family Moraxellaceae; genus Acinetobacter; species Acinetobacter entericus. The sequence continues at coordinate 67,977 of NZ_JAPEQW010000011.1, read as the reverse complement.
TAGCTGGTGTTGAAACAGCAACATTAAAAGCGCTGGAGAAAAAAGGCATTTGCGAATGCGTACTGGACGCGCAGGATTTTAGCCCCATGCCGGTCAGTATGGCGCAGATGCCCCTGACCGCAAATCCAGACCAGAAAAAAGCCATTGAAACCATCCTAAAAGCGCGTAAAAGATATCAAGCCATTCTGCTGGATGGCTTAACCGGCAGCGGCAAAACCGAAGTCTATCTGCAAGTGATGCAAGAAGTGCTGAAGCAAGGCAAGCAGGTGCTGGTTCTGGTGCCTGAAATTGGCCTGACGCCGCAAACCATCAGCCGTTTTCAGTCCCGCTTTCACTGCAATATCGCCCTGCTGCATTCCGGCTTAAATGACTCCAAGCGGCTGCAGGCGTGGCAAGCGGCGCAAACGGGCAAAGCCTCGATTATTTTAGGCACCCGCTCAGCCATCTTTACCCCGCTGCCGAATTTAGGACTGATCGTTTTAGATGAGGAGCATGACCTGTCCTTTAAGCAGCAGGAAGGCTTCCGCTATCATGCGCGGGATATTGCACTGTACCGCGGCCATCTGGAACAGTGCCCCGTGGTGCTGGGATCGGCTACGCCCAGCATTGACAGCTACGCGCTGGTGCAAAATGGCAAAATGAGCTGTTTGGAGCTGAATCAGCGTGCAGGCTCCGCACTCATGCCGAAGATTCATATTCTGGATTTAAAAGTGGCGCAGAAGCAGCACGGCATCAGCCAAATGCTGCTGGATGAAATGAAAAAGCGCCTGGACAAAAAAGAACAGGTGCTGGTGTTTTTAAACCGGCGCGGCTATGCGCCGGTGCTGATTTGCGAAAGCTGCGCCTGGCAGGCCAAATGCCCGCACTGCGATGCCAACTTTACCGTGCACCGCACGCCTTATCAGCATTTGCACTGCCACCACTGCGGCACCATTCACCGCATGCCCAGCCATTGCCCGCAGTGCAGCCATACAGAATTGAAATCGATTGGCATGGGCACAGCCAAGGTTGAAGACAGCCTGAATGAACTGTTTCCTGATTATGATGTGATCCGGGTTGACCGAGATTCAACCAGCCGCGTCGGCAGCTGGCAGAAGATTTACGATAAAATTCAAAAGAGCGAGCCTGCAATTTTACTGGGAACGCAAATGCTGGCCAAAGGCCATCATTTCCCGTATGTGACTTTGGTGGCTATTTTGGATATCGACTCCGGGCTGCTGAGTGTCGACTTCCGCGCGACGGAACGCACTGCACAGCTGGTGGTGCAAGTGGCGGGACGCGCGGGGCGCGGTGAGCGCAAAGGCGATGTCTATCTGCAGACCCTGCGTCCAGAGCATCCGCTGCTGAATACGCTGGTGCAGGAAGACTACCGCCAGTTTGCCAAGCAGACGCTGAAAGAGCGCCAAGCTGCGCTGATGCCGCCGTTCCGTTATGCCGCGCTGATCCGCTGCGAATCGAAAGATCAAAAACTGAATGCAGATTTTTTACAGCAGCATGCCCAGATTTTAAGGCAAAATTCGGAACATGCCGTAGACATCTGGGGCCCGATTCCAGCGCCGATGGAACGCAAGGCCGGACGCTATCAGTCCCATATGGTGCTGCTGTCTGCAGACCGCGCCAGGCTGCATTTCTATATCCGGCACTGGTGGCTGAATATGCTTCATCAGAAGCCTTCCACTATGAAACTGAGTTTAGACATTGACCCGCAGGAGCTGAGTTAAAGCTGTTTTAACCCCTCAGCCCTTTCACGGCATACTGCACAGAAAGAAACAGAACTAGGATGGACACATGTCGCTACTGCTGCAAATCACCATTTTTTTAGGCGCCTCGCTGCTGCTGGTGCCCTTGCTGAAGCGTTTTGGCATCGCAACCGTATTGGGCTATTTATTTACCGGCATGCTGCTGGGGCCGAATGTGCTGAATATTGCCAGCGATGCCGTGGCGATTCAGGAACTGGCCGATTTCGGCGTGATTCTGCTGATGTTTATTATTGGGCTGGAACTGCGTCCGCAGCGCCTGTGGCAAATGCGCCATTCCATCTTTGTCATGGGCAGCCTGCAGGTCGGCATTTCAGGCATCCTGCTGGCAGTAATCTGTTTCTTTGCCCTGCAGCAAAGCATTGCCGCCAGTACCGTGATTGGCTTTGCGCTGGCTTTATCATCCACTGCATTTATTCTGCAGCTATTGACGGAAAAGCAGCAGCTGAACACCACTTTTGGCCAGCAGTCTTTTTCCATTCTGCTGTTTCAGGATATGGCGGCCATTCCATTAATTGCCATTATTCCGCTGCTCGCCGGCACAGAATCAACCCATCACGGCGTGGCCTACTTTGCTGCGATAGTCGCCACATTTACCGGGCTGTTTCTGTTCAGCCGCTACCTGATGCGGCCCTTTTTCCGTTTTGTCGCCAAAAGCGGCGCGCATGAACTGATCACGGCAGTTGGCCTGTTTATTATTTTGGGCGTCGTGGGGCTGATGGATGTGCTTGGAATCAGCACCACCTTAGGCGCCTTCCTTACAGGGGTATTGCTGGCCGATTCCGAATTCCGCCATGAGCTGGAAGCCAGTATTGCCCCCTTCAAAGGATTGCTGCTCGGCCTGTTCTTTATGACTGTCGGCATGACCACCAAGCTGTCGCTGTTTATTGACATGCCGATGCTGATCATGGGCGGCGCATTAGTGCTGATGCTGGTCAAAATGCTGGCGCTGACCGCCATTGCCCGCTATTTCCGCCAGTCATGGCGCAACAGCCTGATGCTGGCGGCCTGCTTGGCGCAAGGCGGTGAGTTTGCCTTTGTGGTGCTGAGCGTAGCGGTCAGTGAAAAAGTGCTGACCCAAGCCATGATGGAGCCGCTGACCTTAATGGTGACCTTATCCATGGTGCTGACGCCCGTGACCTATTGGCTGATGAATTCAGTGATTTCACCGCGTCTGCAAAAAAGCGATGCAGCGCCCGAATATGACGATATCCCGGATCATCATCCGCCGATTATTATTGCCGGCTTTGGCCGCTTCGGACAAATTATTGCCCGTGTCGCGCATATTCAGCACCAGCCTTTTACTGCGGTTGACAGCAACTTGGATAAAGTTGACTTTGTACGCACCTATGGCGGCCAGCTTTACTACGGCGATGCTGCCCAGCCGGACATTCTGCGCGCTGCCGGCATTGAGCATGCCAAAGTCTTTGTTTTAGCGATTGATGACATTGAAGATTCCATGAATGTTGCGCGCCATATCCGCTTGAATTATCCCAACTTGAAGCTGCTGGTTCGCGCACGCGACCGCCATCATGTCCATCTGCTGCGCGATATCGGCGTCGAGCATATTTGGCGTGAAACTTATCTGTCTTCTCTGGGCATGGCCTACCACCTGCTGCGGGACGTTGGCGTCAGTGAAGATGATGCTTATAAGAGCATTGAGCTGTTCCGCGACTTTGATGAAGCCCTGCTTTCTCAGCAGCAGCACATTTATACCGATGAGCAGAAAGTTTACGAAACACATCGTAACGCTTTAGCGGAGCTGGAACATTTATTTGAAAGCGATACTCAAATCCGCCAGCCCCATACCGGTGTAGATTTGCAGCGTGAACTCAAGCGTGACCGCATTGATGTTACAAGAGATGATCTTGAATGACTTGTGTTTTACAATAGTGTCACCATTAAGGCAGGGTTATGGAGAATTTTATGTCTGATTTACGCCAACGCTTTTTTATTGAAGATAGCCCTGTACGCGGTGAAGTTGTTCACCTTGAGGAAGCCCTGCAAACCATTTTGGCGCAGCGCAGCTATGCTCCTGCCGTACAAATTTTATTGGGTGAAATGCTGAGCGCGACAGCGCTGCTGGCCAGCACATTAAAAATCAAAGGCCGAATCAGTTTGCAAATTCAGGCATCCGGCACATTCAAATGGGGTATGGCGGAATGCAATCACTTAGGTGAAGTCCGCGCCTTAGCAGACTATGAAGAAGACCCGCATTTTCTGCAGGCGGAAAGCAGCAGCACAGTATTAAAAACACTGCAGAATCCAGTGCTTTTCATCAATATCGAACCTGAATTCGGTGAACGCTATCAAGGGATTGTACCTTTGGACCAGCCGACTTTAGCCGGCTGCTTGATGCAGTATTATGACCTGTCTGCACAAATTCCAACCCGCATTGTGCTGGCAAGCACAGCACAGCGCTCAGGCGGCTTGCTGATTCAGCTGCTGCCGCGCAACAGTGAAGAAGAACAGCGCCGTGTTGATGAAGACCTGTGGCCGCGCTTAACCATGCTGACCGAGACATTGAAAGCGGAAGAATTAACCGAGCTGGACACCAGTGAAATTCTGTACCGCTTATACAATGAAGAAGACGTCCGGCTGCCGGAAGCCGAAAATTTGCATTTTGGCTGTACCTGCTCTAAGGAGCGCTGTGCAAACGCATTAATGCAGATTGGCGCGGCAGCTGTCCGTGAAACGCTGGAACATCAAAATCCGATCAGCATGGATTGCCAGTTTTGCAATGCGCATTACAGCTTTACTGCAGAAGAAGCGCTGGGCTTATTTGGCGAGCACCTCAGTTAAAAAAGCCACTAAAAAAAAGCATCCATTTAGGATGCTTTTTTTTATGCAGAAAACAGTCAGCGGATAAACTCCATGCCGCTGCTCTCAAGCGCATTCTAAAACCGTTGAAAAATAGATGAATAAACTTGCTATCCGCGGCTGATCTTGTAAAATTTGCGCGGAAATAAAGCCATAACAGTAATAAAAAACGTTAATTTTCAAATCATAAAAAAATTAAAAAACAATTGGAAACTCCATATGAATCAAAAGTGCCTCTTCAGCCTATTCGCTTTTTTCACCTTCAGCCTGCAAGTGCAGGCAGCCGATATTAGCGGAACATGGAAAACCATTGATGACAAAACCGGCTATGCCCGCGCTGAAGTGAAAATCAGCAAACTCAAAGATGGAAGCTATGCCGGGAAAATTGTCAAAATTCATGCCATTCCTAACCGTCCGGCCATCAGCCATTGTGTAAAGTGCGAAGGCAAACTTAAAAATGCGCCATTGCTGGGCCTGTCCATCCTGTCTGGTTTTGAACACAGCAGCGAAAAGGCCAATGAATACATTAATGGTACAATAATGGACCCTCTTTCGGGCAACATCTATCAGAGCAAAGGCCAATTGAATGCCCGCGGCAATGTTTTGACCCTGCGCGGCTATGTCGGCACCACCTTACTGGGCCGAACCGTCTCTTGGATTCGTATCGACTGATCAGCCATTTCTTGCTGACACTTTGACTGCTGCATTTTTTACAGCGCTTAGGCAAGCAGTCAACAGATTCATCTCAATCCATGAATCGCATGTTCCACATCTATCCCATTGCTATTTTTTAGCCATGCTTTTTCTGCCTAAGCATATACAGCGATTTACTCCACCTTTACATCAATAAGTCGCAATACATTGAAATAATTTAGCTTTATTTAAAAATAGCACTAGAAATCAAACTATATTTCACTATATATTAAATCCTTATTTTTTTTATGCCTTTTAATTTAACGGTTTATAGTTTGAGCTTATTTTCATGAAATTTAATTTAATTACTGCCCTCTTTCTCAGTCTTTACAGCTTCAGCTTTGCTGCATGGGCTGCAGCCGACCCTTTGCTCGGAACATGGAAAACGATTGATGACCGTACAGGCTACTCTCTATCCGATGTCGTGATCAGCAAGGATAAAAATAATCAGTATTCCGCCAAAATTGTCAGTATTCGTTCAGTTCCTGGAACCGCTGCGCAGGACACCTGTATCAAATGCGCAGGCGCTCAGAAAAATATGCCCGTGATTGGCATGACCATGCTGTCAGGTTTAAGCGCCGATCCAGCGCATCAGCATGAATATACCGGCGGAAAAATGCTGGATCTGAATTCCGGCCAGCACTCTGCAGCCCGCGCCCGCCTCATGAACAGCGGCAAACATTTGCTGATCCACAGCCGGGCTGATGGCGCTGCAGTTGGCCGCAATTTAACGTGGGTCAAATACTGAACCGGATTGAATGCGCCAGATTTTTAGATAAAAAGCCTGGCGGTTTGAGGAAAAAATCACAAAAATGCCAGGACCGTGATGAAATTATCAATTTATCCATTTGATTTTTAAAAAAATTATTATAGATTAGTGCATCTGCTCTAAAATCAATTATAAATTTGTTATGGGGAAAAGCATGCAGGGTCTTTATAAAAGTCTACTGACTGGATTATTTTTATCTTCAGTTTCTATGTTCAGCATGGCTGTCACTCATGATCCGCTGATCGGCAAATGGAAAACCATTGATGACCGTTCAGGATATTCCCGGGCTGATGTAGAAATACGCAAAAAACCGGATGGAACTTATGAAGGCGTTATTGTTGAAACCCGCAGTCTGCCTGGCGCTGAAAAAGCGGTCTATTGCTCAAATTGTCCTGGCGCTCTGAAAGGCAAGCCATTTATCGGCCTGCCGTTCGTATGGGGATTTAAAGCCAGTGAAAGCAATCCAAATGAATTTGTAGACGGAAAAGTACTGGATCCGATCGGTGGCAAAATTTATAAAGGCAAAGCAAAACTGAACGCAACAGGAAAGCGCCTGACATTGCGCGGCTATATTGGCATTTCTGTTATTGGCCGCAGCGTGACATGGGTTAAATATTAATACTTTGACAGCATTTAAAAAAAGGCCTCAAATTAGAGGCTTTTTTTTATTGGTTATACTTTGAAACAATATGCATCAAATAAACACTGTTTCATTTCTATGAAGGCCCATATATTGATTAAAAGATTATCAATATTAAGCAGAGTTCATAGTAGAGAATATGGCAAAAAATTATTATGAGGTGCTTGGCGTATCGCGTGATGCTTCACAGGATCAACTGAAAAAAGCCTACCGAAAACTGGCGCGAAAATATCATCCGGATGTAAGCAAAGAAACCGATGCCGAAACCCGCATGCAGGAAATAAATGTCGCTTATGACACCTTAAGCAATGAAGAAAAAAAGCAGGAGTATGACTTTCAGCTGGATCATCCTGAAGGCTTTGGCCAATTTGGCGGTCAAGCTGGACGCAGCGGTTCCGGTTTTGATGATTCACAATTTTACCGCTACAGTTCCAGTCAAAATGGCCAGCAGGCAGATTTCAGCGGATTTGAAGATTTGTTTGGGCGCTTTGGCTCCGGTTTTGGCGGCGGCCATAGCCAGTATCAGCAGAGCCGCCGGACCAAGCAGCCGTATAAAGGCGAAGACCAGCACGCCAGTATCGAGGTTGATTTAGACATTGCCTACACAGGCGCCACCCAGAATATTACCTTGCAGATTCCAACTTTAAATGCTTATGGGGAACCTGAAGTACAGCGCAAAACGCTGCAGGTTAAAATTCCAAAAGGCTTAAAGGATGGCCAGCAAATCCGCCTCAGCGGTCAAGGCCAGTCTGGCATCAATGGCGGCGCCAATGGTGACCTGTATATTGAAGTGCATTACCGCAGCAGTCCCCGTCTGCATGCCGATGGCGCAGATGTGTATATGACTGTTGATGTAGCGCCATGGGAAGCTGCTTTGGGGGAAAGCATTCAAGTCAGAACCTTGGATGGCGGTACAGTTCAGGTCAATTTGCCGAAAAATGCAAAAACAGGCCAGCAGCTGCGCCTCAAAGATAAAGGGATACCAAATAAAACATCTGGTCATTTGTATTTGGTATTAAATATAGTAACCCCTCCTGCTCAAAGTGCGGAAGAGCAGCAGGCATATAAGGCATTTGCTGAAGCCTTTCAGCAATTTAAGCCTAGACAGCCTTAAGGAGTACCCTCATGACAACAATTTATTACCGTGAAATTGTATCTGACGGCTGCGAACAGACTGAAATTGTCGATGAACAGCGCAGTTTTGACTTGCAGCATTTTGCCCAAGCCTGCGGACAAAGCCCAGAATGGGTGCTGCAGCTGCTGGAGTACGATATTTTACCGAACCGGCCCGACAGCCGCGTGCACCAGTTTTTTGGCGATGATATTTCCCGCGCGCGGCGCGCATACCGTTTACAGCGGGACTTTGACGCCAGCTTTACGGCAGTGGCCATGATGCTGGATTTAATTGATGAAGTGCAGAACTTGCGCCGTCAAGTCAAACATCAGCAATTCCAGCCCCACTAATCTATTCTGATCTCTTCGCCAGCAGCCGCGCTGCTGGCGAAGCTGGATATTTTTTTCATTTATCTGAGAGAACTGTTCAAGCTTATGAAAACCAAAGAATGCAATAAAAAGATTAAAAATATGTTTCCTGAATTTAAGGAATTGATACAAAAACTCCGTGAGGACAATCCGCATTTCGCTCATCTTTTTGAGCGGCATGAAGAGCTGGATCAGGAGATTTGCCAGCTTGAACAAGACCCCGTCAACTTGATCAACATTGATATTGAGAGCTTAAAGCGGAAAAAACTGAAACTGAAAGATGAAATATACCGGCTGCTGAAACAGACACAAAACGGCAATTTTGCATTTTAACCCCTTATCTGCAAAGTTCCGGCAACACTCTGCATGCCTCCCAACCCTTGATCTTAATGTGCCTTTCCGGCACAAAATTACAGGGCGGCTCGGCAAATGACAGGGCAGCAATCATCTGCATGCAAATTGAGCTTCCAAGGAAACGGCCCAACTATAGATATTTCTGCTGCTGCCGCAGCATTTAGGATTGCAATTGCACGGAACAGTAAGGCAGACCCAATGACTGGCTTTATTTGATCCTTGTCAGCTTTTCCACTTCTTTTAGTGTGCCTTTCACAGTCTGCTTTAGAGGCTCATAATCTAAAAACCAGAATAAGCTTAAATGCTGATCTTGATTTTGCTGCGCCAGCATATCAATAACGCTTTTCTCACCCCGGCCAACCATATGCCTGCGGTAAAAATAATAAATCAGCAATACCGTGGTGATCAGCATAATGCCCAGCATAATCCAAAAGCCCCGTTCGTATTTCAGCCCCGGAATAAACTCAAAATTCATGCCGTATATCCCTGTCAGCAAGGTCAGCGGTGCAAAAACTGCGGTAATAATTGCAAGAATGCGCATATTTTCATTGGTCTGATTCGCAATGGCTGAAAAATGCAGATCAATCGCCGCCTGTACAGCCCCCCGCAGCCGCATCGTATGCTTCTGAATCCGTTCAATATGGCTGCTTAAATCATCCATCCGCACCAGCATAATATCCTGCCGTTCTGTTTTCTTTTTACCTTTTAAATGCGGGTAATTATCGACAATTTCATCACGCAGCTCCTGCAGGCACTCAATCTGCTCTTCGCAGAGATTTTCAACTTGCTGGAATGCCATGTTTTCCTGCAGCAGCTGCTGCCATTTGCTGAACCGGCGGTGGCCCTGCAGCAGTTCCTGCTGCCAGTATTCTACACGGCGGGTTAGTGGCATGCGCAAATCCAAATAACCATCCACCATGCTGTTCAGCAGCCGCAGCGTAAGATCAAGGGTTGTCAGCGGCAGTTTTTTAGTTTTATTCTGCTCATCTATATTGCGGGCTAAAATAGCATTGATTCGCTGCAGATAATTTTCTACCTCCTTGTTGCCTTTTTCCCGAACGGTAATCAACGCCTGCGGCGTCATAATAAAACTGATGGGCGTTGTAGCCAGCCCAAAAACACGCTCATGCTGTTCTAAAGCCTTTGCACCCGTTTTAATGTCATCGTCAGGGGTAATCAGTTTCCTGAACACCAGCAGATCATAATCATCCATGGTGTCAAAAGAACATGGGTGCTCTAAATTAAGAATATCTTTAAGGTGATATTCATTCAGCCACACTGAGGCCTGTTCAGCAATTTCCCGCTGCCACGCTTCAGCACGGTTCACAACATCTTCGCGGGTGCAGTCTATCCAGATAAATTCAGGTTCTGCTGATGCATCTAAACGGCCTTTCTGCACATAGATATGCTTATCCGCCGGCTGCTGAAAAAATGAATAAATTTGCATGGATCCAATTCTTATTTGTCTTTCCTCCCCTGCATCATGCCATAAAAAAAGCCTGCATCAAGCAGGCTTTTTTTATATTACAAATTCAAAACATCAGGCAATTAAGCTTGTTCAATGTCTTTCATTGTCAATTTAATACGGCCGCGGTTGTCAACATCCGCAACTTGCACTTTCACTTCTTGACCTTCTTTCAATACGTCTGAAACGTTCGCAATGCGCTCATTTGAGATTTGAGAAATGTGAAGCAAGCCGTCAGTACCCGGAAGGATGTTTACAAACGCGCCGAATTCAACGATACGGATCACTTTACCGACGTACAGTGTACCTGGTTCAATTTCAGCAGTCAGCGCTTGGATTTTCGCTACAGCAGCTGAAGCAGCCGCTTTAGTTTCACCAAATACGCGGACTGTGCCGTTGTCTTCAATATCAATCGCGGCTTTAGTTTCTTCTGTAATCGCGCGGATGGTTGCACCGCCTTTACCAATTACATCACGGATCTTGTCCGGGTTGATGTTGATTACCTGGAATGTCGGCGCGAACATAGAAATTTCAGGACGAGCGCGTGAAATCACTTGGTTCATTTCATTCAGGATGTGCATACGGCCAGCATAAGCTTGGTTTAATGCAGACTCCATGATCTCTTCAGTGATCCCTTCGATCTTGATGTCCATTTGAAGCGCAGTAATACCGTTTGCAGAACCTGCTACTTTAAAGTCCATGTCGCCAAGGTGGTCTTCGTCACCTAGGATGTCAGAAAGAACTGCGAAACGTTCGCCTTCTTTTACCAGACCCATTGCGATACCCGCAACTGGCGCTTTAAGTGGAACACCTGCATCCATAAGTGATAAAGAAGCACCACATACAGAAGCCATTGAAGATGAACCGTTAGATTCAGTGATGTCAGATACGATACGGATCACGTACGGGAAGCGGTCAGCTGCAGGAAGAACAGCTTGAACACCACGGCGCGCTAAACGGCCGTGACCAATTTCACGACGTTTAGGACCAGATTCACGACCAGTTTCACCTACAGAGTATGCAGGGAAGTTGTAGTGAAGCATGAAGTTATCAGTTTTAGTACCAGCAAGGGTATCAACCATTAACGCATCACGAGTGTTACCCAGTGTCGTTGTTACCAACGCTTGAGTTTCACCACGTGTGAACAATGCAGAACCGTGCGCACGGCCTAATACGCCAACTTGTACATCAATTGCACGAACAGTTTTAGTATCACGGCCATCAATACGCGGTTTACCAGACAAGATGTTGTCACGAACCGTACGGTATTTAAGATCTTCGAATAATTCGTTTACTTCATCAGCAATGCCAGTTTCGTCATTTTCAGGAACAAATTGAGCCAATGCTTCTTCTTGAAGTGCATCAAGTGCTGCATAACGATCGTGCTTAACAGCAATTGTGTATGCTTCAGAAATTTTCGCTTCGAATGCTTCTTTTAGTTTGCCAAGAAGTTCTTCGTTTTTAACTGGAGCAACCCAAGTTGACTCAACTGCACCAGCAGCTGCAGCAAATTCTTTGATCGCTTGGATCGCGATTTGCATTTCGTCATGACCGAACAATACAGCGCCCAGCATTTGGTCTTCTGACAGTTCTTTCGCTTCAGATTCAACCATCAATACAGCAGATTCTGTACCAGCAACAACAAGGTCAAGATCAGATTCTTTTAACTGTTCGTGGTTCGGGTTCAGGATGTATTCGCCGTTGATCAAACCAACACGCGCGCCGCCGATCGGACCGCGGAACGGTGTGCCAGCAATAGACATTGCAGCAGATGTACCTAACATTGCAGCAATGTCAGCATCCATAGTTTTGTCAGAAGAAATAACAGTTGCTGTAACTTGGATTTCGTTGAAATAGCCCTCTGGGAACAGCGGACGGATTGGGCGGTCAATCAGGCGTGAAATTAAAGTTTCAGCTTCAGACGCACGGCCTTCACGCTTACCGTAGCCACCAGGAATACGACCAGCAGCATATTGTTTTTCTTGATAGTTAACTGTCAATGGGAAGAAGTCTTGACCTGCTTTTGCCTTAGGCTGAGCCACAACAGCAACAAGTACTTGTACGCCGCCCATTGTAATCACAACAGTGTTTGCTTGACGTGCAACACGGCCTGTTTCCAGCACCACATTGTGCTGACCGAATTGGAATTCTTTACGAATAATATTAAACATCGACATGTTTTATTTTTTCCTAGTTCTTGTGAACAATTATTCTAGTGGAGACCCCTAAGGTTTGGCATTCACTCAGCTAAAACTAGCCCGAAACATAAATGACAAAGCTTAGAAGCCGACCTCACTAGAGACATTAAATACACATTTAAGACACAAAGAAGGAGCGAATCATCGCCCCTTCCCCATTATCCAACCAAGGTTGGATAGACTTTAGATTTCAGTATTACGGCATTCGACATGCAATAGTCCGAAAATCAAAGTTTAATCGAATTAACGACGTAAACCTAAAGCAGCAATCAAAGCGCTGTAACGAGTAGCGTCTTTACCTTTAAGGTAGTCAAGAAGCTTACGACGCTGGTTAACCATACGGATAAGACCGCGACGGCTATGATGGTCGTGTTTGTGTTCTTTGAAGTGACCTTGCAAATCATTGATTTGAGCAGTCAAAAGAGCTACTTGAACTTCTGGTGAACCAGTGTCGTTTTCAGCGCGAGCGAATTTTGCAATGATCTCTGCGCGATCTGCGTTTGTTAAAGCCATTCGATTTCTCCGAGATGCTTATAAATTACATTTGATACAAATCAAACTGATTCTTCAAAATCAATTTGACTGCCGTGCATCACTACAGCAAGTGCATTATATTAAGGGAAAAACGGCTCGATTGCAAAAATACATCGCCGCAATTGCAATAAAGTTTCATGGCAATTTAATAAAATCTTGAACTGTACAGCTGATCAATCTCCGATCAATTCTTTTATTCAATAAATTTCAATTGACTGCATATTTTCTGCCACGGTAGGCCAGATTGGGCTCTATTCATGCCCCGCATAGAAAAAAGTATGGTTTAAGCCATAGTTATTATTCAGTTACTGGTACTTTTTGCCAATACAAATACACAACTCTTGCTCAGAATAGAAAAAGCCCGAGCAGAGCTCGGGCTTTTTTGCGCTGTAGTTTCTTCTTTTTTCATTATGATTTTATTATTTATTGTGTTTTTGGGCGCTTTCCGCGTCTTTTAAACAAACATTCCATGTTTTAACTAGCATTTCCCTATGTGGTACATTTTGCCACAAAACTGATGTTTAAAAAGCAGCCTTTTTCGCATCTATTTGTAAGCTTTTTCTTACAGCAAATCCGCCATTTCTTGATTTTTCATGCATTCACCCTTCAAACAGGCATAAAAAAGCCCTGCAGTCTCTCCCAAAACTGCAAGGCTTAGCGGCTGTAAGTTTCCTCTTTACTTACTTCACTGTAAGTTCGCTGTCTGATGACGTTATTATTATATTTTTGCGATTGTACTCAACATTCCATATCGAGCGTTTTATTGTGTGAAGCCATCTTCTCAGAAACCGAATCAAAGCTCTATGCGCAAATCTCTCGAAATGATGTAAGAAATTACTTACACGAATATGTCACATTATTGGCATAATATTCCAAGTTTTTGATCAATTTGACTGGATAACCCGCTTCTTCTCGCAGTTTTGACCGTCATGGCCGCAGCCAGTGCAGAGGGCGCTGCTAAAAGGCTGACTGCTTTTTTTGCCCGGGTAATGGCTGTATAAATCAATTCCTTGCTCAGCAATTGCAGCGCATTGGCATCCAGCACTACTGCCGTATGCTTGAATTCAGAACCTTGTGATTTATGAATGGTCATGGCATACGCTGTTTCGATATTTTTCGGCAGCCGCGCCGCCGCGACCCATTTTTGCAAACTTGGGAAATACACAGAATAAAGTATTTTTCCTGCCTGCCTGCGTCCAAAGCAAATGCCGATATCTCCATTAGACAGCCCCAGCTGATAATCATTGTAAGTCATCATCACTGGCCGTCCAGTGTACCAATCTCCCGCTTTAGTCTGCTGGGTCTGCTTAAGAATTCGTTCTTCAATCTGCTCATTCAGCGCCGCCAGCCCCAAATACCCATGACGCACAGCGGCCAAAATCCGGTAATCGTCAAAATGATGAATGACTGCGCCTATCGGCGGCGCATCACTGTCTGAAGCTAAATATTCATCCAGGGCCGCAGCATAAGCCTTAAACCCCAGCATCAGCTGATCATAATAGGCGGCCCAATCCATTTGAATCTGATGGCTTTGCCCTTCTTCAGGCAAATACTGCAGCTGAACCACGTCCTGCATATCCTGAGTCAGCATGACCGCCTGCAAAGCGCCTGCTGGCGCAATCTCCTGCTCAAAACGCGCGAGCACCTCTTGCTCAGATGCATTCTGCTGAATAAAAGCCGCCATGCGCCCAATCAGCTTTTCACCATCAAAACGGTGGCTGGTAATGAGATTAATCCTATTTGAAGCGAGCTCAGGCACCTGCTGCAAATCCGCCAGCACAGCGCCGACATCGACTGAAGCCAACTGATTGGCATCTCCCAAAAGGATTAAGCGCGTCGATGGCGCTATGGCTGAAAATAAAAGCTTCGCCAGCGTCAAGTCCAGCATCGAGGCTTCATCCACCACAATGACATCAAAAGGCAGCGGGCGTTTAGCATGAAAACGCGGACGCTGATCTTCCCCCAAACCCAGCAAGCGGTGGATGGTAATCGGAGTTAGGCGGTTTAAATTGTCACTGACCAAATCCTGCAATTTGGCGTCATTAAATGAATTCTGTAGCGCCTCTTTCATACGCTGTGCAGCTTTCCCTGTGGGTGCAGCCATGGCAATACGGATGTCGGGTATTGCCTGATTCAGCACGGCAATAATCCGCGCCAGCGTATAGGTTTTACCTGTGCCCGGACCGCCGGTAATGATGCTGAGTGCATTTGCCGCCACCATCTGCAATGCCCGCTGCTGCTGGCTATCGCTTAACAAGGCCAAATGCTGTGCGGTTAAATTTACCGGCTGCACAGGCTGCTGTTTCAATTGCAGTAACGCCTGCGCCAATTGATGCTCCAAAGCCCAATAGCGGTATAAATACAGAAGCCGTCCATCAAATACAAAAGGCGCAATGACTTGAGCCGCCGCCTGCTCGGCAGAAATACTTAAACCTTGCAGCTGATTTACTTGCTCTGGACTGCACGTGATACAGCTGTCACCTTGTTCGATGGCTTGAAAAACCTGATGCAGCAAGGCCTCAGATGATTCGCGCGCATCCGCTGCAAGATGCAAAGAAATTAAGCTATTTATCCAAGCCTGCATATTCAAGCGTTTGGCTGAATTTTCCACACGGTTATCCTCAAACTTATCCACAGGATAATAAACTGTTTCGCTGTTATTTTTTTAAATCTTTAGGCAATTTCATCATACTTATCCGCATGCAAATAGCCCAAAATACGGTCCAGCCGCAGAATAAAATCCGCATCCGGCTGCCAATGGCAAATGCCATAATCCGGCGTGGCGCACATCCCTCTTAAGTATAAATAGCTGGCGCCGCCCAAATGCTGATGAATATCGTAGCCCTGCAAATTCACGCTTAAATAGCGGTGCAGCGCAGCTAAATACAACGCGGCCTGCAACCAATAGCTGGATTGGCTCATGCTGTTTTTCACCTCACTCAACGCATAGTGCTGTTCGGTTTTGCCCAAAAAATTGCTTTTATAATCGGCAATATGATAGCGCTGACCGTCAAAATAGACCAAATCGATTGCGCCTGTCAGATAGCGTGCAGAATTGGCTTCATTTAAGGCCTCAATCTGAATGCCCTGTTCCTTAAACAGGCGCTGGATTTTCCTGATTTGCACGGGCTGGTCAGACAGCGCCAAGTGGAAAGGAAATTCCGGCAAATGGCTGTTTGTAGGCAAACGGCTGAGGCTGAAATCTGCATGCAAAGGCGTCTCGGCAACATCATGCATCCATTGGGTCATCAAGACATACAAGATTTCATTCTGCATGCTTTCAACCAATGCGCCAAAGCCCATATCCACATAGCTCTGCAGGCTTCTGGCTTCATACGCAGGCGCCTCTTTCAACGGCGCTTTCACTTGCTGCGCATTGAGCGCAGGCGTTGTCTGCTGCAGGCGGCTCATTAAGTCATCTGCATAAACCGATTGAAACTCGCCGCCTAAGTCCCGCAGCAGCGCCAAGAGCTGTTCAGGCTGATAGTGTTCTGAATTTTTGAAAATTTCAACCCGCTGCGGGCTGATCTGCTCACTGCAGGCAATACGCTGCATCAGCAGATGGTTAAATTCCATAAATGCGCCGCGGACCCATTTATGCTGCTCATGCGATGCAACCTGCACCCCGAATAGCTGCTGGACTTGCTGATAAAGCGGCTGAACCGCTTGGACATAACTGGATTTCCATGCCTGTGCAAAGGTTTTCCAAATAGAGAAACTTTCCTGCATTTTCAAGCGCAGTTCAATCAGCAGCTGCGGGCCGTCATTTTTAAAGCGGCGCAGCACTTCCAGTTTCCAGCCTGCAGCATCCTGAAAATCAATCTGCTCATAAATGCTGTGCAGGAAGGTTCCCGCCACCGTACCTTTGGGAAACTGCTGCTTAATCCAGTCGATTTCACGGGCCGGCAATTCCGCTTCTGTGACATGATCTGTTTCATCATCTGCACTGTCTTCAGAAACGGGTTGAATCGCCAGCTGATCCTGCGGCAGCTGGCGGTAGGCCAAATGCTGTGAGAGCCCCGTAAAACTGGTATTGCCGCGAGGATAAAAACGCGCTTCAGGCAAAGGCAAGGCATCTAAAACCAGTTCAGCCTCGGCCGCGGCATGCAAAGCCGCAGGACTCTCCGCAATCAGGCTTTCTATCGCGCAATGCGGATGCTGAAAACTGAACTCACCTTGCCCAGCCCAAAACGGCAGACTGTACAGGGATTTATGATCCTGCGTTCTGAGCACAGCATAAATGCGGTGGCTGGCGCGGGTCAGCGCGACATACCAGAGGCGGTGCTGCTCAGCATGCCGCCGCTCATCATGCTGCCGCTTTTTCAGCTCATCGGCAGCCCCTCCGCCAATATCAATGACTCGGCGCTTTTCGCTATGCGCATCCTGCTGTACATCCTCATAGGAGAAGATCAGCGAATTATCCTCTTTCGGCTTGCCGTCCGCATTCAGCAAAAAGACTATCTTGAATTCCAGCCCTTTCGACTGGTGGATGGTCATCAGCTTGACACCTTCGGCATTGGTTAATGGGCGTTCAAGCTCCCATTCATGACCTTTAGGCGCTTTCAGCTGCTTTAAGTACCAATGAAATAAATGCTGCGCGCCCTGCAGCTGCTCACTTTGATCACTCAAAATTTCAGTCAGGTGGCGCAGATTGACCACATCCCGTTCATTTTCACGGCTATGCAGCGCAACAATCCGTTCCCAAATTTTGAAATAGTTTAGACAGTAATGCCAAGCCGGCAAAAAGCCCTGATTCAGCCATAACTCACGGATATGATCAAACTGGGCAATATAATGGCTCAGGTCTGCAGTTTGCGAATCTGCGCGCCACAAATCATTCAGCTTTAAGCCCAGCAGGCGCCCCAGCAAAGCGCGTTTCACTTTGGCTTCCTGATACGGCGACAGCGCGGCCGCCAATACAGCACCCACATCCTGCGCAATCGCGCTGCTAAATACACTGCGTTTGGCCGCCCGGTTGACACGGATGCCTAGTGACAGCAATGCCTGCTGCACCGCATTTAATGCGCTGTGATTCGTGGCCAGCACAGCAATATCATTATCGCTTAAAGGCTGTTTTTCAGCATTAGGCGCTGCGGCTTTTGGCTCGGTAAAGTATAGTTCCTGCTGTGCCGACTGCTGCAGCAAATGCTGAATTTTCCATGCCACCTGCTCAGCTTCCTGCTCTTTATTTTCCAATTGCAGCCAGCGCAGCGGCGCAAGGTTAATCTGCCCTTGATCATGCAAATCTGCATGATCTGCGCCTGCGGTAATCGGCACATACAACACATCTTCCCCAAAATCCATCTGCTGCTGGAACAGCGCATCTACCGCTTCCACCAAAGGCGCGATGGAGCGGAAATTTTTCTTCAGCTGATAAAAACTTCCCTGCTTGCGGTATACATCCTCACGCGCTTTTAAAAAAGTCAGCATGTCGCCGCCACGGAAACCATAAATCGCCTGTTTACGGTCACCCACCATAATCATGCAGCCCTGCTTCACCCGCGCTGGATGACGCCAGATCTCAGCCAGCATGGTGTCTTGATCCAAGTTGGTGTCCTGAAATTCATCCACCAGAATCAGCGGATAACGCGCATGCACAAAAGCCGAAAATTGATTGCCCTGCTCGCCTTGCAGCGCTTCCGACAAGGTTCGGATTTGCTGCGAAAAAGTAGTCTCGCCTTTGCTCTGCAGCACTTGCGGCAAGCGGTATTTGACTTCCGTGGCAATATGATATTTCAGATAAAGATCCAAACTTTCTAAATCGGCAGAGGCCTGTTTCACCGCCTCCAGCAATGCCTGCACCGCCGCCAGAACAGGATGGCGCAGCAAAGCATTCACTTCAGCATCATCAATTTTCTTTTTGCCATTCGCGCTGCGCGGGTCAGGCTTTTTGATAAACGCCTGCAGCTGGCTAAACGCTTCGGGCGTTTGTCCATTCACCAGTACTTGCGCACCCTGCTGCTGTATTTTTTCCAATGCTGCAGGCAATTTCCTCAGGACCTCAACAATTGAAAATTTGGACCATGGCTGATTCATCAGCTTGGCATACGCGCCCTCTGGGGTGAAATTTTCGAGCGCCGATAAATCCTCCAGCGGCAGCTGCGCCAAGACCTCTGCCGCCTGCTCTATCTCAGCTAGAGAAAATGCGTGCGCAGGGACAGGATTCAGTTTTGCCGAGCTGAAATTTAAACTTTTTTCGATCAGCTCCGCATACGCTTCGACAGATTTCAGCTGCCTGCGCTGCAGCAGGATGTTTACAGCGGCCTGCGGCTGGTTCTGCACCCATTCCCGCAAAATGTCATGCACCAGCTGCTGTACATACATTTTGTCATCATGGCTAATGTCTGCGCGCTCAATTTTGCCGCTTTCAAAGGCAAACTCACGCAGCAGGGTTTGGCTGAAACTGTCCAAGGTGCCGACAAACAATTCATCCAGCTGATCCAGCACCAGCTGCAGGCGTTCGCAGGCATAGCCGATTTGATTGGCGTTGCGCTCTAGCACTACCTGCACCAGTTCATCTTTTTCCAGTTTTGCGCGGGCTTCAATATTGGCCGGCAGTTCACTGCGCAGGCTTTCCAGCAGCTGCAGAATGCCATACAGGCGCTGGCGGATCCGGCTTTTCAGCTCAGCTGCCGCCTTGCGGGTAAAGGTGGTGGCAATGACTTGGCGCGGCAGATATTTTTCCAGCAGAATGCGCACCATCAAACTGGATAAGGTAAACGTTTTGCCTGTGCCCGCGGAGGCCTCGATCCAATGCAGGCCATGAAACTGCATGCTGCTGATCGGGTTTTCAATTTCCTTAATCTGCATGCGCTTGCTCCGCAGTTTGATGACTGTAAATCGGCTGATACAGCGCATAAGCAAACTGCTCGCAGCTTTGCGTCAGCCGCCGCACACTGTCCTGATCACGCAGAATAAACGCCCAGTCGGCATGCGCCTGATTGGCTTCATCCTGCCGGATGTCAAAGGCAGTAAAATCGCCGGGATCCGTCCATTTAGAAATCAGTTTATCGAACTGATTCAAGACCAGAACACCGCGTTCATTCTCCTGCCATTTCACTTCCTGCTCTTCGCCTTTTTTGCCTTCCAGCAGGATCAATGCGCTATTTTTATCTGTGGCCAGCATCAGGGCAGCCGGCAGAACCAAAGGCTGCTGCTGCCCATAACGCCATGCCTGCATCCAGCGCGCCAAATGTACACGGGCATCTTCTGGGCCAATCCCTGAACAGCGGATCGTGACATCATTGCAGACTTCTATGCGTTCATAATTCAGCAGCGGCGCATCGGCAGGCAACGCCGCCAGCCACAGCAGATATTCCAGCCAAATTTGCGCACGGCGCTTGCCGCGGGCGCTGGACGGCGTCATGCTCACCCATTGCGGCACAGGGGCCTCAGGCAGGCTGATTTGCATCAGCGTCTGTGCGTCAATTTTCAGCTGGCGCTGCGTCACCGCAGTCAATACAGGATGTTCCACCTGCATCACCTCTTTCACCCGCTGCCACAGCTGCTCATGCTGCAATTGGCTCACCGACCACGCCGCCTCCTTAAATTTGCCGACCGGCAATTGATCCAAAAGCAGTTCCGGCTGCGCTGCCTCGATAGACGATGCTTTTAAGGACTGATCCTGCAGGAAATGCCGTACCGCATACTGTTCCAGCCCAGTCAGCAGCAGCGGCTCATCGGTCGCCAAACCGTCTTCTGCTTTTAAATTGCTGATGCCTAACGTCTTTAAATACAGCTCGGCAGGAAAGGTCATTTGTTTAATCCACTGCGCACTGTCTAACAGCACGTCAGCTGGCGCCGGCATGGCTGCCGCCTGTGCTGCCCAAGGCTGCCGCGCGCCTTGCGCCTGCTGCAGCTGCTGCGCCACATGAAACCAGTGGTCTTGATAGCGGATTTTTCGGCCAGAGCGCTCAGCATCAAAGCCCTGCAGTTCAAAGGGCTGTAGCTCATGCACACTGTACAACGCCTGCAGATTTGCAGGCACTTCAATATCGCCTTCAATTTTTGCCAAGACAGGTAAATTTGGATTGGCGCTGCTGCCCTGTACAATCAGTGCCAAATGGCGGATAAATTCCTGCACCACGCTGGACGGCTCACGAACCTCACCGTCATTGATATCAAAACCGTTATAAAACAGCCATAGATTGTCTTGCGCCAGCAGCAACGCATCCAGAAATGCGCCTTGGTCATCTTCCAAACGCGAACGGTCTCCCAAATGCGGCTTCAGCAGATCCATCAGGTCAAAAGGCAAATGCGACTGCCGGCTAGGGAACTGCCCGCTGTCCAGATTCAGCATGACAATCAGCTTATAGGGCACAGGGCGGATTTGCCCAATCTGGCTAAAGGTGATCTGACCCGATGGCACAGCCTGATCCATCTGAGCATCCAAAATGCTTTGAATTTCCTGCAGCACATAGGGCAACGGCAATTGCATATCTTTCAGCACATCACTCTGCGCTTCAGCAGCGCTGTCTTCTTCTTGATAATAAGACAGCGTGAGCATGGTGATTTGCTTACGGATGGCATCACGGACCGGCTTCAGCACAGCCACGCCCTGTTTTTGATAGCGCTCCAAATCACGCAGCAGCAAGTGCAGCCATTCTTCGACATTACGCAGCTGCCCCATTTCATGTTCCACAATCCAATGCCGGCGCTCAGCAAAATCCTGATAAATCTCAATGAGAATATTCACCAGTTCAAAATCATCACGGCGCACAAAAGCATAGCTTAGCGTGTCATCCCACAGCGCATGCTCTGCAACAGCCACACCCAGCGCCAGACGGTCCAAGGCAAATTTAAAGCTGTAGCGGAAGTCCGTGTCATTCGGCGCAAGGGTGCGGCGCAAATGCTCCTCATCCAGTCCGCGTTTAAATTTCGCCTCACTGAGCAGCTCAATCATCCGCGCCGTCTGTTCGGCATTGAGGCCATAGCGGATTTGCGCTGCGCTTAAATTCAGCCAGTCCGCAAAATCCTCTAAACTAAAGCGCCCTTGCGGCAGCTGAATCGGCCCCAGCACCGCCTGCCATGCATTCTGTGCATCCAAGGGCGCGACACCGGCAATTTTAACCGGCAAATACACACTGTCTTTGCGCACGGCTTCAGCCTGCGCCTGATCATCAAAAAACTGCTCCCTTGGCGGCGGCGCAAATACGCTGCGGATTAACGGCTCTAAATCTTTTAAATCAGGGCTTAACACCAAAATATCATTCGGTGAACGGGGCCGCTCTCCACTGCTCTGCGACAGCCAATAGGTCAGCTGATCTTTCAGCACTTCCAGCTGGCGCAGCGCAGAATGGCAGACATGGATGCGGACTGAATCATCCTGTTCATTGAAAGCAAAACTGCCCTGTTCAGGTTCAGCCAAATTCAAAATGTCATATTGCACTTTGCCCAGCAAATGATCCTGATAATCCGCAGGAAACTGATCTTCCCATTCCTCGCCATTTTCACCGGCCGCCAAACTCACCAGCAGCGAAAAATGATCGCGCGCCTGCTTGCCGAAACGGGTCAGCAGCGGATGGCGCGACTCTTTCATCTGGCCGTATTCCAATGTGTATTTTTCGAAAAAGGCCTCTATTTGCTGATCGCTGGCTTGCGGATGCTTATCCTTAAAGCGCTGTTTCAGCTTGACGTCATACTGCTTTTTCCAGTTGGCATCGACGGTATCCGCCCAATACTCTTGTGACGGATTGAAGTGCAGAATCAGCACATCGATGTACTGCCCCAAACGGCGCAGAAAGGCCAGCTGGCTGGGCGGAAGATCCAGCACAGTAAACAGCGTGACCTGTTTCGGCAGCTTGGCTAAAGCCGCAGCGCGGGTTTCAGGATGATCCATGATGGCCCAAAAGTCATCATCAATGCCCTGCATCAATTCAAAATCGGCATGGAACTCGCGGTGCCACAGCCAGCGCTGCCACTGTTCCAGCTTTTCCGCCTGATCCTTAGCAAAATCCGAAACCTGGCGCTGCTGCGCCAGCTGTTCTTTCGAATCCAGCCCAGGAAAAGCTGTTTGCGCGCTGAAAAATTGCCGATCTAAATCCAAAGGCTGATTTTGCCCCCAGTCTTTCAGCCAGTTGCTGCTGCAGTCACAGGCCTGCCCCGCCGCATGCTGTTTAAAGCAGTGGCCGCGGTATTCCATATAGTTGCTGAATAAGCGCGAAACCTGCTCAGACACCCAATACAGCATGCCCTGCTTTTTCAGCTGCTGTTCGGTGCCGCTGCTTAAGCGGGAAGCGCTGTCATAAATGCGCTGAATAATGCTGTGCAGCGGATGATCAAGCGCCAGCGGGTTTTCTGCAACCTGAAGAAATGCTTTTAAAACCTGATACGTGCGCCATTTAATAATCATGCGCGGAATATTGGCTTTACGGACTTTTTCTTTATTGTCCAACACCGCCTGATAGGCAAACCATTGAAAGGCGCGGATCCGCTGATGAAATAAGCGGTTGGCGCTGATGCCCTGATATTCCGAGAGTCTGACTGTCAGCCACGCCTGCACGGCGGCAGAAGGCACAATAAAATGCTGCGTTTTCAGGGCCTCGAAAGGATTGGCAGATGGCTGATGGCCGGCGCGCAGCATTTCTTGCAGCAAAACCTCTATGCGCTGACTCTGAATCACATGAATGGCCATCTTTTCCTTATTTCCTTCCGTTCAGACTACAAAACCACAAAGATTATTGACTATACTTCCACAGCTGTCTATGCGAATTTGACAGTCAAATGCAGTTTAAAAAACACTTTGAAACAAGTATCTTAGTGATCCTTAATGAAAAAAATCAGTATCAAGCTGAAGGTAAGTGCAGATGAAAATAGACAATATTCCAGATTCTATCGACCCGACCCTAAATTTAGAAAGCATTCGCGCGGAATGTCTGGAGCTGGCCAAAAAACGGGCATATTTCTCTGCCGGCGCAGCCATTGTGCCTGTTCCATTTTTTGATGTGATCATCGACGTCGGCATTTTATCTCAGCTGATTCCTGAAATTAATGCCCGCTTTGGGCTCTCTCCAGAACAAATCAGTGTATATGACCCGGCCACCAAACAGATTCACTGGCAAGAGCTGCGCAAGCGCGGCGTCGAATTTTCCGGTTTAGTGATTGCCCGCACGGCAGTGAAAAAGTCAATCAATAATGCAGCGGCCAAATATATCACTAAGCAAGTGACCAAATTCATCCCTCTAGGCGGACAAGCCATTGCCGCCAGTTTAGGTTACTTTGTAATGAAAAAAGTGGCCGATGCGCATATTGAAGACAGCTATAAGCTGGCGAAAAGCATACAGCAAAAACAGCAGGCGCAAACGGTTGCCGCTCAATAAGGGGCGCTGCTTCAGCTCAGCGCGGATTATTCCGATTTGAGCTGTTTGACAATCGCGCGCAAGATTTCCAGCCGCGCAGTATTTTTATCGTTGGTGGCAATCACATGCCATGGCGCATAGCCGGTATCCGTACGTTCCAGCATATCGGCCGCCGCTTTTAAATAATCGTCCCAGCGCCCGCGGTTGCGCCAGTCTTCTTCGGTAATCTTAAAACGCTTATGCGGGGTTTCTTCCCGCGCCTTAAAGCGCGCTTCCTGTTCATCCTTGCTGATGGCCAGCCAGAATTTCACCACGATGGTTTGACTATCATATAAGTCTTTTTCAAAACGGTTAATCTCATCATAGGCCCGCTGCCACTCCACATCGTTGGCAAAGCCTTCTACCCGCTCCACCAGCACCCGGCCATACCAGGAACGGTCAAAAATGCTGATTTTTTCTTCAGGCTGAATTTTAATCCAGAACCGCCATAAGTAGGGATGGCTCAGCTCATATTTTTCCGGGGCGGAAATGGTATAAATCTCATATTCGCGCGGGTCCAGCTTTTTCACTATGCGCTTGATCGCGCCTCCTTTCCCTGCGGCGTCCATGCCTTCAAAGACAATCACCACATTGCGGGAGTCGAAGCGCAGCCCTTCCGCCACTTTCTTGCTCAGCAGCTTCAGCTCTTCTTTATAATCATTTTTTTCTAAAGGGATTTCTGCAGGGGCCAAAAGACTTTCTGGCACTTCCGCCTGCTTCCAGCGCCCTTTAGCTTTATGCAGATGCTCTGGGCAATGCTTCAGCATCTGTAAAATATATTGCGCAAACTGCTGATCACGCTCCGCTTCTTCTTCACAGTCAATCATTTCCCAATCGCCGGTAAAACGCTGGCGCAGTTTCTGCAGGCTGTCATACTGTTTTTTGCTGCGCCAGTCCAAACCATGCAACTTATGCCAGCGCATTTCACCCGGGTCCATATCATCCAGGCGTTTCTGCAGGGATTTCCACGACAGGTCAAACCAGACCTTAATCACATCCACATTGTTATTTTTCAGATCCTGCTCATACGCGCGCATGCGTTCGACATAATCATCAAACATGGTTTCATCGATGGGCTTAGACACATGCATGGAGGTGGTCAGCAAATCACTGTACCAATTGCCGAACATCACCATAATTTGCCCTTCGGCAGGAATAAAGCGCGCATAAGGCTGCCAGAAAGCCTGCTTATGATTGAACGCCTGCGGCGCATCCGCTTTCACCCGCAAATAGCGCGGATCGACCCACTCGCGCAACTGCTTGACCGCCTCACCCTTGCCCGCCAGCTCAATACCGCTGACCAAAATCAGCACGCTTTTGGCATTGCTTTTGCCTTTGGTTTCTTTCAGCGCATACTGCGCTTCAATCAATTCTACTGACAGCTGATCCGGATCCATCAGCTGAATTCCATTGTCTTGCGCGGCCATCTTTTTCTCTATTGTTCTGTTCTTAAACTGCAGTATAACCAAGCCGGCAGGCACTCGAAATTACCAATTCATATATTTATGCAGCATTTTATTGTGTAAAAGCACAGCAGACTGGCTGCTTGAATGGCAATTTTCTATCAATTTGTCATAGCAGGCGGCCTCAACTGCAGCTAAGATTTGCAGAACCCTGAAATTATTGAGACACGCAATGTCCAAGCTTGCAGTTTTAGATGATCTTTTAGATCTGTATTACCAGCTGAACTATCATAAAAATCCAGAAATTTTTCAGCGCCTGCAAGACGTTCAAGCTTGGCAGAAGCAACGGATGCAGCGCACGCATGCTAAACAGTTTGCTGAAAAACACAATGTGCTGATGGCTGAGTACTTTATCAACCGCCTATACGGCGGGCCGGATTTCGATGCACTGGCGCAGCAGATTGCGCGCCTGAGCAAATATGCGCACAAAGCGGAAAAGCTGATTCCAGACAATGCCATTAAAACCGGCACATCAGGGGTTGAATTGGCCATCTTGGCGGTTCAGCTGGATGAACAGGTCGCGATGCAGCTGCTGCAGGATTATCATCCCTATGAAAAGCTGACCGATGAGATGATGCGCATCACTTATTTAAAGCTGAATCAGGGCGAAGGCCGCCTGAAACAGCTGGATTTGCTGGATCAGCTGGGTCAAAGCCTCGACAAATACATGCGTTCTTTTGTGGTCTATGCCGCTTTTAAAATGTGCAAAGGCGCAGCGCTCAAATACAATTTTAATGTCATGTATGAATTTATGCAGGATGGCTTTTTAGCCATGAAGCCGTTAAAGTCTGCTGAGAAGTTTGTCAAAGATTTTACTGCGGCGGAACGGCAAATTATTGGCAAAGTGCATGCCGGCGACCCACTGCCATTTGCATAAGCACTGACTGCAGCCCGGAACGCCATCCAGTTTTAAATCCATGCAAATCTGCAAGATTTCTGTATATTATTCATAACAATTGCATGCTGATTGCTGTATAACAGCAAAGAATCTGTCATCATGCATGCAATGCTGCATTCACCCTATTTTTACGTTAGGAGCGACTCTATGTCTAATGAAAATCAAACGCCGGCCCCTACTGCAGAGCCAGCTCAAAACAAAGACACAGCGAGTCCTTTCTTAACTGAACCGCTTCCGCAAGGCGCACCGCAAGGTCAGCAGCAGTCTTTAGAACAGCGCTTGACCGATACGCCAGTGACAGGTTCTGTGCCCAAATACAATTTGCCGCGCGGCGCCAATACCGGCAATGTCGGCGCGACCACCCACTTCGGCTATCAAACGGTCAGCAGTGAAGATAAAGCGCAAAAAGTCGCTGAAGTGTTCCATTCAGTGGCCAGCAAATACGACATTATGAATGACTTGATGTCATTCGGCATTCACCGCCTCTGGAAACGCTTTGCGATTAATATGTCAGGTGTGCGCCGCGGTCAGCATGTACTCGATATTGCTGGCGGTACTGGCGATTTAGCCAAAGTCTTCAGCCGTGAAGTAGGCCCGACTGGCCATGTCGTGCTGTCAGACATCAATGAATCCATGCTGAATGTCGGCCGTGACCGCCTGATTGACGCCGGCTGCACCAATGTCGATTTTGTACTGGCCAATGCTGAAACACTTGAGCCCTTTGCAGACAACAGCTTTGACCTCTTGACCATTTCTTTTGGCCTGCGCAACGTCACGGATAAAGATGCTGCTCTGGCAGCAATGTACCGTGTATTAAAGCCGGGCGGCCGCTTATTGGTATTAGAGTTCTCTAAACCTGTATTTGAACCCTTCTCTAAACTGTACGACCTGTATTCATTTACCGCGCTGCCAATTATGGGCAAAATCATTGCCAATGACTCGGAAAGCTATAAATACCTGGCCGAATCTATCCGCATGCATCCAGATCAGCGCACGCTGAAAAGCATGATGGAAAATGCCGGCTTCCAGAATTGTGACTACCACAACCTCACTGGCGGGATCGTTGCCGTTCACCGCGGCTTTAAACTGTAAGCAATTAAGGTCAAATCTATGTGGTCGATTCTTGCACTGGGTGCAGCTGAACGATTCATTCACCATGTGATTGATTTGGATGCGATCAGCCGCATCCAGCTCAATCAGCTGCAAGGCAAAACCTTGCGCGTGGTGATTGATTCACCGCAGCTTTCCGTAGATGTGTTCTTTGATGACGGCACAGTCCGTTTAGAGCCGACAGCCACTGGCCACAGCGCACAGCCTTCCATATTTGAACAGCGCCCTTTTGATCAAGCGGATTCTCCTGCGGAAGCAACAGCGACCCTGCATGTCAAAAATACAGCAGAACTGCTGAAGCTGCTGTTCGCCGATGATATCGGCACCATCCCTGTTCAAGGGGATTACCACCTGCTGCAGGATCTCCAGCGCATCATTGCGCAGGCTGAACCCGATTTAGCCTCGCATCTTTCGCCTTGGATTGGCCCTGCACTGGCGCATGAACTTGGCAAAATTCAGCTGGCGCCGAAGCATCTTAAGCGCAGCCTGCAAAGCCATTTATTTTTTGCCGAAGATGCCTTAAAAGAAGACACGGGGTTGCTGGCGCCGCGCTGGCAAATGGATGATTTAAATCAGGACACCCGCCTGCTCAATCAAAATTTAGACCGTGCAGAAGCTAAAATTCAGCAGCTGCAGGCTAAAATAGACACTTTACAAGATACAACTCAAAACTAGGTATTTGCTCATATGATTCCGCACCTTACACGTTTACTCGACCTTTGGCGCATTGCCGCGCACTATAGACTCGACACGTTGTTTCCTGCGGAAGAGCTGCCTGAAAAAGCCCGCCATGTGCTGAGTTTTATCCGCATGCACCCTGCGGCATGGTCCAGTAAAGAACGTAAAAATCCGCTGAAATTAAAGCAGGCGCTGGAAGATATGGGCCCGCTGGCGATTAAGTTGGGACAATTGCTGTCGACCCGCCGCGACCTGATTCCGCCAGAAATCCTGCAGCAGCTGGTGCTTTTGCAAGACCGTGTCAAGCCTTTCGGTTCTGATGTCGCTAAAATGCGCATTCAGGAATCTCTCAAGGCCGATATCAACACCCTCTTTGCCCGCTTTGATGAGCAGCCGCTTGCAGCTGCTTCGATTGCCCAAGTGCATACCGCAGCCTTGCATGATGGCCGTGAAGTCGTCGTTAAAGTCACCCGTCCCGATATCCGCAGTCAGATTCTGCAGGATTTCGAAATTCTGGAATGGCTGGGCAATTTCCTGGAAAAACGCCTAGAAGCCGCCCGCGCACTGCATCTGTCTGAAATTATTCAGGACTACCGCCAGATCATTCTGAAAGAACTGGATTTGACACTGGAAGCCGACAACACCCGCCGCATGCGTCATTACTTTACCGGCTCCAGCATGATGTATGTGCCTGAAGTCTATATGGACAGCAAAGATGTCATGGTCGAGGAACGCATCACTGGTGTGCCGATTTCAGACATCGCCACTT
Source organism: Acinetobacter entericus (assembly GCF_026168575.1). Lineage (NCBI taxonomy): Bacteria > Pseudomonadati > Pseudomonadota > Gammaproteobacteria > Moraxellales > Moraxellaceae > Acinetobacter > Acinetobacter entericus. Next base: position 39,011 of record NZ_JAPEQW010000011.1, on the reverse strand, counting down.
TTGATCAATTGGGCATGGACCGCAAGGACTTAGCGGAAAAAGGCCTGACCATTTTCTTTACTCAAGTCTTCCGTGACAACTTTTTCCATGCCGACATGCACCCCGGCAACGTCTTTGTGGAAACGATCAACCCTGCCAACCCGCGCTTTATTGCGCTGGATTGCGCGATTATGGGCGAACTGTCTAAACATGACCAGATGACGGTCGCGCGCATGCTGCTGTCCGTGATGAACAGCGACTTTATGCAGCTGATCCAAATTGTGCATCAGGCCGGCTGGATTCCGCCGGGCACCGATCAGGACGCCTTGGCGCGTGAAATGCGCCGCACGGTTGGCCCAATGGTGTCTAAGCCGATGCATGAGCTGGACTTTGCCGGCATTCTGATTGAAGTCATGGACATTGCCCGCCGCTTCCATTTGGAAATCCCGCCGCAGCTGATGCTGCTGCTGAAAACATTGGTGCATGTGGAAGGCTTAGGCACAGACCTGTATCCTGAACTGGACATTTGGAGCTTAGCTAAGCCAATTCTCACGGATTGGATTAAATCCCAAATAAATCCGCAGAAAAATCTAAAGGAGTTGGGTCAAAAAATTCCGGATTTGCTGCTCGGTGCGCAGGACTTTCCAACGATGCTGATTGACAGCCTGAACGGCTTGAAAAACCAGTCTGCTTGGCATGCGAAACAGTTAAATGAATTGCAAAGCATGCGTCTGCAAATGGAGCATCAGCAGAAACGGAGCTGGATGTTTGGCAGCATCATGGCGATTCTGCTGGCCATTGCCATCATTGCGCCATGGTATGTTTCAATTGTGCTGATTGCATTGTCCAGCCTGCTGGCGATGTGGCGGATGGTGAAATAACCCCCGTAAAATGCACAACGAAATAAAGCCTCATCAATGAGGCTTTATTTATTCAAAAGGCGGAAATTTTAAATATCGCATAAGCGCACCGGAACCCTATAAAATATACATGATGACGAAAAATAATTTAACTTTAAATAAAAATTTATTTGATTTATATTACAGTCCAGACCATAATTAATAAAAAAATAATATCCCTATTTCTCGGTATTTTTTCGGCTTTTTAAAAATCTAAATTTAATACACTTTTCACATAAAAATATTATTTTAATAAATAATAAAATTAGCACTAACAGTATTAAATACAATTAAATATTTTTACCAAGTAATAAAAAAATATTCCATGAACAAAAAAATAAATAAAAAAACAAACTCAATATTAATAGAAAAGTAAACCTTAATATTTTTTAAATCTTTAATTTGTTATAAGAGATCAAAAATCACGATTAATTTTTTCGGGGAAACACATGTTATTTAATAAATCGGTTAAACAAACTCTGCTTGTCACTTCAATTATGGCTTTGCTGACGGCATGCGGCGGCGGCGGCGGTGATTCAGGCTCTGCTGCAGCGCCATTTACATCTAAACCGATCTCTGGAACGGCTGTTGACTTTTATTTAGCAAATGCAACAGTTCAGCTGGATGACTGTAAGGACTCTGCAGGCAATCCTGTTTTTGTAAAAACTGACGCCGCGGGGAACTTCAAGTTCAATACTACAGAAAATTGCCAGAACTCTGCAATCACGGTTACAGGCGGTACAGATATTGCAACAGGCCTTCCTTTTACAGGAACATTAAAATTAAAGAAAACCAATTTGCAGGCAATTAATAGCAATACTGCTGTTATCACACCGCTCACCACATTGCAGTCGTATTTAGGCGCAGCCAATAATGCCGATATTAAGCCTCTTTTAGAAAAACTGGGCCTGAGCAGCAGCACAATTACGAAACTTCAAGCCGCTAACTTTGATTTATCTCAGTTTGACCCAGCAAAAGATGCATCCGCGCAAGACATGGCCATTATTTTTGCCGTACAGCAGCTGGCAACCCAAATTGAAGACAGCTTACAAGCTGTAAGCAAGGGTGACGGCACAAACCCGATTAATCAAGATAAGGCCGCTGAAATCGCATTTGGCGCTATTCTAAATCAGCTCCAAACAGCACCCCTGTTTACGACAAATAGTTTAATTATTGACAATGCTGCGCTTAATGCAGTCCTAACCCAAGCAGTCACTGATGCAGGCACATACATTAATGATCCGGCAGTAACGATTGATCAGTCTGTTATGACTCAAATTAATACCAGCATCACCATAATTACAAATGCGCTAAATAACATTGTGGCATCTGGCACAACAACAGCTGAAAGCCTGCAAGATGCGATTACAAGCAACCAAGACGGTATTAAAGATTCCATTGTAGACAATCTAAAAACTCCAGTGTATTCAGAATTCAGCCTTGCTCACTATTCATTAGCTGATCTCAAGAACTCAAGCAGCGCATCGCCGCTAAACATTGATTCAGGTGCGCTTAATACTGTTCTCAGTGTAGATTTCAAATTAAATAATACGCAAAAAGAATTAAGCGATACTGTAAAATTAGCCTTTAAATTAAAGGGCCAAAGTGGAACGCAAACAGAAGACTTAAATGTCACTGTAAATAATGTCACGTTAAATTTCAATGCAGATGGCTCAATTAAAAGCGCCTCTATTCCAGCGGGCGCTAAGATTAGTATCATTACGTCACTGGTTATTGATAAAACTTCATTTACTCTAGACAATCCTGTAAACATCACATCTGCAAATGGCACAGTTTCATTACAGAATTTAATTAACAGCAATGAAAAGCTAGAGAAATACTACAAATCATATGTAGGCAAGCTTAAAGCCAATGACACTGTACAAGTATCGGCTTTTGTTCTGCCTATCACTTATGTGATTGATGCCAACTTAGGCCTTGCAACTGGCGCTGTAGATTTTGGCGGTGACAACTATCTTGCGAGTACGCTGACTGCATATTTCAAACTGAACTAATTATTGCCTCTAAGCCAGTTTTCGGACTGGCTTTTTTGTTTTTTTGCTTAATTTTTTAGTGATGCCTCACATGCGTAGCAAACTTGCATTATTTTGTAGCGGCTGTTTTATCTCTTTGCAGTCCATAGCGGCGCCAAGCGATTTATTTCTTCAAGCCAAAGATTTAATTAATCCATCCAGCTCTAAGCTTCAACTCAAATTTTCAGCTGATGCCGTTAACGATACCCTAGATGTATTTGATATCCGTGAAAGTGAAGGTGTGTCAGATAAATCCATGGGGGATTATCAGGGTTTCAATCTGGGCGCCCAATATGATTTTAATCCGAATTGGGCAATAGAAGGAACATACTGGCACCGGAAAATCGAATTCAGCGATGATAGCAATAAAATTCAGAGCGCATTATTGGGTGTGCGCTATACCCCCGATTTAGCTTTAAAAACCTCAGATGCATTCACACTTCGCGGAAGCATTTGGTCAAACCGTGCAGATACGCTCAGCAAAACCAGTCCTACGCGCGTAAATCAGCGCACATTTAATGAAGTGAATGTTGAAGATCCTGAAGATTTTCAAGTACAGCTAGACGCTCTGTTTTCACGAAAGCTGGACCACATGAATCAACTGAATGCTTTCGTTAGCCTTGGCTATAGCAAAGTAGAAGTGAATAAGCTGCAAATTCAAGCGACACAGCAAGGCTGTTTAATGAATGTGAATATTGACGGCAGCAATCAATATTCAGGAAATCTCGCTCAGCCCTGCAAAACAGGCAATATAACGGTTACTGACTTAAAAATCAGCGGCAACGCTAGTGAATTCGGACTTGATATGCAGCAAGACCTGAATTACGACGCTTATTTTGCCAGCATCGGCGCTTCGTGGAACTGGAAATACCAAAACTTTGAAAGCCAGCTCGCTTATCAATATCAACAGCTTTGGCGTAAAGATATTGATGACCGTGTTTCAAATTTTGGCAGCAAGGCAATTAATTACAATCAAAGCTTAGGGCTCAAGCTGAATTATGCATTCACTCCGCACCTCAGCGCTTTTTTGCAAGGTGAGCTTTACCAGCATAATTTTATTGGGCAAATTCCATTTTTATACAATGGCGTAACCGCATCCCGCTTGGACAAACGCTATGGGCTTGCCTCAATCGGATTAACGCTCCATAGCTTCTAAACGAATTTGATTCACGTGCAGCCAAATTTGCGCAGCGGCCTTCTTAAATCACGCATCTAAATGACTCAGCAGTCATTGACTGAGTCATCTCGCCATTGCTGTACATTTGTTCTATTCTAAACTTTATGCACAAGTGTATAGCAGCGTAAAAACAATGACCCAGATTCTGCAGAAACGGCCTCCCGCCCTAACCATCCGTGCCGGCGCCACAGCACGGCAGCTGATTGAGCAAGCAGGCTTGCAGGCCAGCCAAGTGGATATCATTCCTGGCGCTGCAGGCGGCCCTAAAGGCATTGGACTCACCGGTCTGGATTTAGCAATTTTTGGAGAATTTCTCCCTCAGTCCAAACAAAGACGCTTCTTAATCGGTTCATCTGTAGGCGCCTGGCGATTTGCCGGCATTGTCGCGCAAGGAGAAAAAATTGGGCCTGAGCAATTAGCGGATTTATACATTCATTTGCCTTTTCATAAAAAAATGAAAATTGCGGAAATTGAAAAAATTTCCAGAGAGATGCTCTCAGGCATTTTGGGCAGTCAAACACAGCAATTGGTTGAACACCCAGATTATCATCTCACCATTATTGCCGCCAAAGCCGAACATCTGTTCCAAAGCGATCAGCGCTTAGCCCTTTACAGCTCGCTTTTGGGGATTATCGGCAGCAATGCGCTGTCTCGAAATCATCTGAATAAATTTATGCAGCGGGTGATTTGCCAGCCTGAACATTTTCCGCAATTTAAAATTCAGCCGGATGCGTTTAAAACCCATTATTTAAATTTTAATCAGCACAATGTCGCCGATTGGCTGATGGCGTCCGGCTCAATTCCAGGCGTAACGCCTGCTGTTAAAAATATCGCGGATGCGCCGCAAGGCGCCTACCGGGACGGCGGATTGATCGACTACCATATTGATCTGCCCTTTGAAAGCCAAGGAATTGTTTTATACCCGCATTTTAGCGACAGCATCATTCCCGGCTGGTTTGATAAAATGTTTAAATCGCGGACAAGCAATCCCGAAAACCAAGCGCGCACGGTGTTGATCTCTCCATCACAAGATTATCTGCAATCATTGCCCTTAGGGCGCTTGCCTGACCGCAAGGACTTTGTTCTCAAAGGCCTAGATGCGAAACAGCGAATTCAGATGTGGAAGCAGTCTGTCGCTGAAAGCCAGCGCTTAGGCGATGAATTTTTAGAGATGGTGGAAAAGCAGAATTTCCCGCAGTTTATACAGCCTTTGTAAGGATTAATGCAGCAGGCGCAATTGGCTTGTATAATCAAGCCACTTTTTAAATTTTTAAGATGCTTATGCGGATTTTTCTCCTTGTCTTGCAGTTTGCCTGCATCGCTTTTGCGCTGTTCCTATGCTACCAGGTTGCTATTGCTCTAAGCACGCCGCATTACGATTTAATGGAAGTTGTAGCTGACGTCGGCACCATTTTAATCTGTATTGATTTAGCGACGTTCTTATTCAGCAGCAAAAAACAGGACGGCATCAGTTTTGAAGATTACGCAAAACAGCTGGAGCAGCCGCCGTCTAAATTGGTGTATGTGACCCGTAAATTAGGCCATTTGGGCATTATGCTGATTTTAGTCAGCTGGATTGTGCCAATGCTGCATGCTTGATACCGCAAAGACAGGCATAAAAAAACCTCCCAAATGGTAGGTTTTTTTACTTACACATTAAAGGTTACTTCGAACCTTTAATCCCGGCTTGAAGCAACAATGCGCCTAAACCGCCAATTTTATTTTCTTGCGGTTTAGCGGCCTGCGGCTTCTTATGGTTATTTTGCGGACGATCACCTTGAGGGCGTGCATTTTGCGGACGTTTGCCTTGAGGTTTACGTTCACCGCGCTGCTCATTGCTGTGCTCACGGCGCGGCTGACGTGGCGCTTTAGCAGGCGCTTCTGAACCTTCAGGACGCATCGATAAGTTCACACGGTTGCGCTCCGCATCCACCGTTAATACACGCACTTGCACAATTTGGCCCGGTTTCACCACTTTATGCGGATCAGACACAAATTCATTCGCCAATTCAGAAATATGCACTAAGCCATCTTGATGTACGCCAACATCCACAAATGCGCCGAAATTGGTCACATTGGTGATCACGCCTTCCAGCTGCAAGCCTTCTGTGAGCTGCGATACTTCGGTGATGTCTTCACGGAACTTCGCTGTGCGGAATTCTGGACGCGGGTCACGGCCCGGTTTTTCCAGCTCAGACAACACATCTTGAATCGTTGGCAAACCGAATTGTTCATCGGCGAAATCTTCCGTTTTGACTTGGCGGATGATTTCGCTGTTGCCAATGATGTCTTTGACCGTCGTCGCTTTCGCTTCAGCAATCTTATTCACCAAACCGTAAGATTCAGGGTGAACGGCAGATGCATCCAATGGTTCAGAACCGTCTTGAATGCGCAGGAAGCCCGCTGCTTGCTCAAAAGTACGCTCGCCTAAACGCGGCACATTTTTCAACGCTTGACGGTTGTCAAAACGGCCGTTTTCTTTACGGAAATCGACAATTTGCTGCGCAATGGATTTATTCAGACCCGCAATATAGCCCAAAATTGCGGCAGATGCGGTGTTCACATCTACACCCACAGCATTCACACAGTCTTCAACCACAGCGTCCAGCGTATTCGCCAAACCGGTTTGATTCACATCATGCTGGTACTGGCCCACACCAATTGATTTTGGATCAATCTTCACAAGTTCCGCTAATGGATCTTGCAGGCGGCGCGCAATTGACACGGCGCCGCGGATTGAAACATCCAGATCAGGCAATTCGTTCGATGCCAATTCAGACGCTGAATACACCGATGCGCCTGCTTCAGACACAGACACGCGGGTCAATTTCAAGTCACTGTTGGCCGCCATCATTTCTGCAACCACAGCTTCAGTTTCACGGCTCGCTGTGCCATTGCCAATGGCAATTAAGTCGACATTGAATTCACGGCAAAGGCGCGCAAGCTCTGCAATTGAGCCAGCTTTATCTTCTTTTGGCGCAAATGGATAAACTGTGCTGTGCGCAACCACATCGCCTGACTGGTTCACGACCGCCAATTTCACACCGGTACGGATGCCGGGATCTACACCCAATGTGCAGCGTGCGCCTGCAGGCGCAGACAGCAATAAATGGCGTAAGTTTTCTGCAAATACATGCATTGCTTCAGCTTCGGCAGCCAAACGCTTTTCCGTGAGCAATGAGTGTTCAATGGCAGGGCGGATTTTGCCTAACCAGAACAATTTTGCTGTTTGCTTCAAGTAGTCTTGACGGCTTTGCGGCTGCACTGCATCCAGGCTGTATTCAGTTTCAATGCGGGCCAATGGCGCATGGTCTTCGCCATCCACTTTCAAGCCCAGCACGTTTTCCTGACGGCCGCGCAGCATCGCCAGCAAACGGTGTGACGGCACTTTGTTCAGGTTTTCTGAAAAATCGAAATAGTCGCGGAACTTTTTGCCCACTTCCTTTTTCTCATCAGAAGCCACTGAGCTTTTCAACGCCGCAGTTTTAGCAAAGGTGTCTTTCAGCTCTGCTGTCAATGCGATATTTTGCGCCCAGTCATCAATCAGAATATGCTGAATGGCATCCAGCTGGCTTTCTGCATCTGGATAGTCTTCATGGCTGAAGCCCGCCAATGCTTCGGCAGGATCTACCGCTTCTGCAAAAATTTTCTCAGCAATTGGGCCTAAGCCAGCTTCCTTAGCTTTAAATGATTTGCTGGTGCGTTTTGGACGGTATGGCGCGTAAATTTCTTCTAATGCGTTTTTAGTTTCTGCACCGTTCACACGGGCAAGCAAATCGTCAGATAATTTATTTTGTTCTTTCAGCGATTCAATAACTTTTTCACGGCGTTCGTATAAATCACGCAAATACGATAAGCGCGTGTCGAGTTGGCGTAACTGCGTATCGTCTAAGCCTTGCGTCACCTCTTTACGGTAACGCGCAATAAATGGAACGCTGGCACCTTCATCAATTAATTTAATGGCAGCTTCAACTTGATTTGGACGTACGGCAATTTCTGTTGCCAACTGCTGAACTAAGTCAGTCATCGTATGTGATCCCACAAGGATAAGTTCTAAAAGCCATGATTATAAAGACCAAGACCATAAAATCCACAATTGTTTTTATTAATTTGCTTACGGTTTTTATTGCCAATTCACTGCAATTTAACATTTTTCACTTAAAGTTTTAATGAAACATGAATTTAGCCCAAAAAATATAAGTCAATTGTCCGCCAAACCATGTATATATTTAGTATCTATGTCTTGATTTTAACTGCAATATTTGTTGCTTTAGAACATAGTCAACAGATACACATGAGTCGTATACTCAAGTTATGCCAACTTTTGTTACGAAGACAATAAAGAATAAGGAGCACATCATGAGTTTAGTGGTACCTGCCGAGAAGACTGATGCCGTACAAGCCGATACAGACCGCGTAGAACGCATTCTCGTAGTCGATGATGATGTGCGCCTGCGTACGCTTTTACAGCGATTTTTAGAAGATAAAGGCTTTGTGGTGAAGACCGCACATGATGCTACTCAGATGGACCGGCTTTTGCAGCGGGAGCTGTTCTCACTGATCGTGCTGGATTTTATGCTGCCCGTTGAAGACGGCTTGAGCATTTGCCGCCGCCTGCGCCAATCCAATATTGATACGCCGATTATCATGCTGACAGCGCGCGGCAGCGATTCTGACCGCATTGCGGGGCTGGAGGCCGGTGCGGATGACTATCTGCCGAAACCATTCAACCCGAATGAACTGTTGGCGCGCATCCGCGCAGTACTGCGCCGCCAAGTGCGTGAAGTGCCTGGCGCGCCAAGCCAGCACATGGAAGTGGTCTCTTTCGGCCCTTGGTCTTTAGATTTATCTACACGCACATTGACGCGTGAAGGCCAGGTGGTCACCTTAACAACTGGCGAGTTTGCGGTATTGAAAGCGCTGGTTCAGCACCCGCGTGAACCCTTAACCCGTGACAAGCTGATGAATTTAGCCCGCGGACGTGAATGGGGCGCAATGGAGCGCTCAATTGATGTTCAGGTGTCACGCTTACGCCGCTTAGTGGAAGAAAACCCTGCCCGCGCGCGCTACATTCAAACCGTATGGGGCGTGGGTTATGTCTTTGTTCCAGATGGCGCTGAGTAATTTTTTAAGTCATAGATGAATTCCCAGCTTTGAATTACGTGACAGCCCATTCGCAACTGTTCGAGATAGGAGGCATCCGATAAATTTTGTTTCTGCGATAAATATACTTTTATCACTGTAAGCGAACGAGTTTTGCGAGTGAAATGGTTTTGCCTACTTTTGCCGAAACAAAAGTAGGTCGAACCGAAGGTTATTCCATCAAATTAATTCTAATGGCAAGACGCCGCCGTGCTGTGCAATGGCATCTGAACAATAAAAAGCAGAAAATCATGATGCATCAATTCAGGATCAATTCGTGAAACTCGAACCCATCGACCCGCAAGAATTTACCGACTACGCAGCCTACCAAGAAAAAAAACGCACCTCTTGGGAACGCTTCTTAGACAAAGTCAAACCGCGATCCGCCGCCATGCGCACCACGGTTCTGGTTCTGTTTATTGTCTTTTTCAGCTTATTCATGTCCCTCTGGTTCTTTTGGCGCACGCTGTATTTGCCGGAAATTCAGCAGCATGCGCGCTATTTAGCGGTCGAATTGGAAATTATCAACAATCCTGATCTGCGCATTTTCCATAACAATGCCGAAGTGGATGTCGACACCTGGATGAAAAACCGCGTTGGCATTGAATACATTACCGATCCCAAAGAATTTCCCAATGTCAAAGACAAAGTCATTGCTGAGTTTTTTACCAACCAAATTGAAAAAAAACTCGCCAATGAAATGCGCATTGACAACGCCACCGTGTATTTCCAATTTAAGCCCGACCCGCGCATTTGGATTCAAACGCCTGAAATGAATGGCAATTGGGTGAGGGAGCCGTTAAAGACCTATGCCAATTACAGCCCCGAGCTGATTTTTGGCTGGCTGCTGGGGATTCCGCTGATTGCCGCGGTGATTATTTTAACTTTAGTGCGTCAGCTCAACCGGCCCTTAGCCCGCCTGCAGCATGCCGCCAACAGCTACAGCAAGACCGGCACAGCGCCCTACTTGGAAACCAATCACGGCCCGCAGGAAATCCGTGAGGTGAACCAAGCCTTTAATCATATGATTTATACGCTGGATCAGGCCGAGCGTGACCGCCGCATCATGCTGGCGGGCATCTCGCATGATTTGCGCACGCCGCTGACCCGCATCCGCCTGAGTGCAGAAATGATGCCGGATGATGACTTCCTCAAAGAAGGCCTGATTTATGATGTTGAGGATATGGACGCGATTTTAAATCAGTTTATTTCGTATATGCGTGACGGCTCAGATGAAGAGCCGCAAGATACCGATATCAATATGCTGCTGCAGGAACTGATTATTCAATTCAAACCCTTGGATATCCGCTTTGAAGCGCAAGAGCTGCCGATTATTCAAGCGCGCAGCCTGTCTCTCAAACGCCTGATTGGCAATTTAATCAACAACTCGAAACGCTACGGTGCAGAACCCATTGAGCTGTCCGCATATGTAGAAGCTGAGCAGCTGATGATCAGTGTGGCGGACAATGGCGAAGGCATTCCGGATGACCAGATTGCAGACCTGATGCAGCCCTTTGTCCGCGGCAATGATGCCCGAACGGTGCAAGGCAGCGGCTTAGGCCTGGCGATTGTAAAGCGCATTGTGGATATCCATGAAGGGCAGCTTTCAATTCATAACCGCCCTCAAGGCGGTTTAGAAGCGGTGATTTCATTGCCGCTAAAAAAAACCGAAGCTGATGAAGTTTTAAGCAGCAGCCCCTTAGAAAAAATCAAGCAAACTTTCAGTGAGCGCTTCTAGCAAGCGCTCAAATAGCGAACAAACAGTTTTGTGCAATCCTTGAACAAGCTTAGTTTTTGTTTTTTAAAACAATATCTTAAAAATCATAAAAATATCTTATACCCGCATTTCTTCAAAAAATTAGACCTTAGCCTAACAGGTATGCAAAATAGCTTTTTTGATCGGTACAATCCGTATCAGTTTTAAGATTTCCCAGAGAGTAAAACATGTCTTTAGATCGCATTCGTTTAGCATCACTTCACGATAAAGTTATCAGCGCTGAACAAGCAGCTGCATTTATCAAAGATGGCATGACGGTAGGTATGAGCGGATTCACCCGTGCAGGTGAAGCAAAAGCGGTGCCTTTAGCGTTGGTGAAACAAGCAAAAGCAAACCCATTGAAAATCACATTGATCACGGGTGCGTCTTTAGGCAATGACCTCGACAAGCAGTTAACTGAAGCCGGTGTTCTTGCACGCCGCCTGCCTTTCCAAGTCGACAATACTTTACGTAAAGCGATCAACAAAGGCGAAGTGATGTTCATCGATCAGCACTTGTCTGAAACAGTTGAACAAATGCGCAACCTGCAGCTGAAAAAACCGGACGTTGCCGTAATTGAAGCTGTTGCGATTACAGAAGACGGCGGCATCATCCCGACGACTTCTGTCGGCAACTCTGCAAGCTTTGCTATTTTTGCAAAAGAAGTGATTGTAGAAATCAACACCAACTTAAGCCCGGCTTTTGAAGGCCTGCACGATATCTACATCCCGTCTTACCGCCCAACCCGCCAGCCAATTCCATTGACTCAAGTGGATGAGCGCATTGGCACAAGCGCAATCAATATCGACCCGTCTAAAATTGTCGGCATTGTCTTCAACAGCGAATACCACGATTCTCCATCTACAGTGACTGAACCCGATGATGAGACTCAAGGTATTGCCAACCACCTGATCGCTTTCTTTGAAAAAGAAGTTGAAGAAGGCCGCCTGCCGAAAGACCTTGGCCCGCTGCAGGCAGGGATCGGTTCAATTGCCAACGCTGTCTTGACTGGCTTAAAAGAATCAAACTTTGAAGATCTTGTAATGTATTCAGAAGTGCTGCAAGACTGCACATTTGAATTGATTGATGCAGGCAAAATGAAATTTGCTTCAGGTTCGTCCATTACGCTTTCTGCAAAATACGGCGAAAAAGTATTTAATAACCTTGAACAGTACAAAGACAAATTGGTGCTTCGTCCGCAAGAAATTTCGAACCACCCTGAACTGGTTCGCCGCTTAGGCATTATCGGCATCAATACTGCGCTTGAGTTCGACATTTACGGCAACGTAAACTCAACGCACGTTTGCGGTACAAAAATGATGAACGGCATCGGCGGTTCAGGCGACTTCGCGCGTAATGCTCATCTTGCAATCTTCGTCACTAAATCAATTGCGAAAGGCGGCGACATTTCTTCTGTTGTTCCATTTGCATCGCATATTGATCACGCAGAGCATGACGTCGATATTCTTGTAACAGAACAAGGCTTAGCTGACCTGCGCGGTTTAGCGCCACGTGAACGCGCGCGCGCTGTCATCAACAACTGTGCTCACCCAATGTACCGTGACGCATTGAATGATTACTTTGACCGCGCATGTGAAAAAGGCGGTCAAACGCCGCACATTCTTCGTGAAGCGCTGTCTTGGCACGTCAACTTCGAAGAAACTGGCCACATGCTGGCGCAGCAAAAAGAAGCGAAATCTGCTTAATTCTGCGCAATAAAAAAAACGCCCTTTTGGGCGTTTTTTTTATGCCTTTTTTTGAAGACTGCTGATTAAATCCTGTAAGCCCGACTAATCTATAGTGATTAAAATAAAAGCTTAAAAAACAATGCTTATTCTTCGCCCTGACTCAAATCTGATTTAGATGACGTGCTTGCACTTTGGAAACTTTGCAATCTGACCGGCCCATGGAATAACCCTGAAATTGATATTTTCAGAAAGCTCGCCCAGCAAGACCAGCTCTTTCTATTCGCCGTCAAAGATGATCAGCTCATTGCAAGTGTCATGGGCGGCTATGACGGTCACCGGGGCTGGGGCAACTTGCTGTACACCCAAATTTCCAGCGCAACGGCATTGCCACCGCTCTGATTCAGTAATTGGAAAAGCGCTTACAGCATGAGGCTGCCCAAAACTTCAATGATTCATTCGTCAAGACAATAACGATGTACAGAATTTTGATGAACAATTGGGCAATGAAGAAATCGACGTGATTTGTTTGGGCAAACGCCTGATTCCGGATGAATAAAGATATAGCCCCTCTTCTGCTATTTTAAAGGCTAATACATTGATGTGATTTACCGCAGTATGGTTAAAAATGGATTGCAATGCATGGCTTTAAATTTTAGGATTTGCCCCCATAAATTCCCCAGAACATAGAAAAGAGATTTCCCATGCGTGTAGATATCTGGTCAGATGTGGTTTGCCCATTTTGTTATATTGCGAAAAAACGTCTTGAAGCCGCTGCCGAAGAATCCGGTGTAAAACTTGAAGTGTTTTGGCACAGCTATCAACTTGATGCAGATGCGCCCGCTCGCCTGGAAATTTCCAATACTGAACGTCTGGCTCAAAAATACGGCCGCAGCATTGAAGAAGTTGAAGACATGCAGCGCAATATCGCAGAAATGGCCAAGGCTGAAGGCATTGATTTTAACTGGCAAAAAGCCAATTCAGGCAACACATTGAATGCACACCGCATCATTCATTTGGCGCAAAGCAAAGGCTTAGGCTCGGAAGCGGAAGAAGCCTTTTTCTATAGCTATATGACCCAAGGCTTAGCTATTGGTGAGCGTGAAACCTTAGAAGATGTTGCATCCCGCATTGGCTTAAATCCAGTTGAAGTTGATGACTTGCTCGACTCAGATGAATTTGCCGATTTCGTAAAATATGATGAAGAAGTTGCCCGTGATCAATTAAAAATTACCGGTGTACCCTTCTTTGTTTTTGAACAGCGTATTGCATTGGCAGGCGCTCAGCCCAAAGATGTATTTAAACAAGTGATGGATAAAGCCGCTGAGCTTCCCGAGCTTGCCCCAACCCCGGTATGCAATGATGAAAGCTGTGAAGCCCCAGAAAAATAATTAGCGCGGCGTGAATAAAAAATCCCCTCCTCTGGGGATTTTTTAGCGCCGCATCTATATAAATCTGTTAATCGGCCAAGAAGCTGATCTTAAATTGACGCAGTATTCCGTAATTTTGTTGTCTGAGATCATCACTTTCTGTTCGTTGACCCAAGCGCCCTGCACGTTCTTTACCGTTCCGGTTACCTTGGCAATACCTGTTTGAATTGCATCCTCCAAACTTTGGATACTGCTGGAATTTACTTCTACAATTTTTGCAATGGCCATTACCGCTCTACCTCAATTTTTCTTATCGAGGGGCTTCATCATAGATTGAAAAATAAACAGAAATAGACACTTTAAAACTTGAACAGCAAAATCTCACGGAATAGACAGAGTTAATATTTTCTTTATTTTTAGCTTACAAATCGTTGCTCCATCTTACATGCTCAAGACAATGCAAAGCCTCAAAGCCCTATAATCTAAAGGCTCTACCCTATCAGCTATCGAGAGCAATATGACTACAGAAAATCTATCCTCTGCTTCAGACTCTGCGCCTCAGGACACTGCTGCAGAGACCTCTTGCAGCAAAAGCAGCTGCGCGAAATCATCTAAGTTTTCACCCACGGTAAAAGGAATATTGATTGGCGCCGTTGCCGGCAGCATTTTACCCGTTTTCGGCACATTCAGCGGGGCTGTGATCGGAGGTATTGCTGGAAAAGTTTACCAAAAGAAATGTTCGAAACCTGTTTAAGCTCAAGCATTAAAAACCTGCAGCAAGTGGTCATGCGCAAGGCTGACCACTTAGAATATTTACTCTAAACATTTGTTTTATAGAAACAAAAAAAACAAACCACTCATCTGCTGTTGCCGAATTGATCATTTTCTATTGCATGTGTTTTGCTATTATTTTAAATGAAATTTAAAGCATTAAATGCATCTCCTGTCCAGCTTCGCTGGACTTTAGAAAAGGAAATAATCATGAACGCACTAAAATCAGTCTTCGCTATTGCTGTTATGGCCATTTCTGCTACTGTCTCTGCACAAGTTGTTTATGTGCCTGATTTTCCAGTTAAAAAAGAAGCGCCTGTTCAAGCTTCAAATCCTAGCACTCAAGCGCCTGCTTCTGAAGCATCTGGGTTAAATCAGGCAGCATCAGAAAAATCGGCTTAAATTCAAGCTGATTTTCTGTCAAAAAAAAGCAGATCCGCATTCTACGGGTCTGCTTTTTTTATTTCACTTAACAATATTCCTAAGCCAGCACAGAGCGCCCGCTTTTCGGCCTTTTCCCGAGCAAGGCAAGCCCGTGAGCATGCGGAAATCCAAAACCCGATTCTAAAAATACGGTTATTTTTTCACTAAAATGCACTTTTTTTGTCAATTTTGCAGACTATTCGTCAAAACTTGACGTTTTTTTTCATGCTTTTTTTCCTGAAATACATATAATCAATTCAATATTATTCTTTTTGTCAAATACATAGGTCTGCCTATGCAAAACCTTCAGGCGCTTATACAGGGAAAGGTTTCACCGCAAGCCATTAATCTTGATGACTTGATTGAGATGGCAGAAAAACACCCGCAGCCAAATTCTGCAGAATATAAATTAATCGAATTGGCAGCCAATATCGTTTTAGCAAAATATTTAGAAAAAGCTCAAAAATTTCTCTAGGGGAATCAACTGAATGAATGCGTTAGAAAAAGCGCTTCTCATTAAAGAACTGCATCAATTAACAAATGATTTAGAACATCGGGCGCTTTCTTTTTATGAAATTGCCAAAGCAAAAAAGCGCATTAAAGATATTTTTTCGCTCTGTGACGAGCCTATTTTTCAAAAGCAGATCCTCTCTTATAAGGCTCAAATTGAGCCGCACGCGGCAGCCCAAACTTTTGCTGCAGGCACACCCTTTGCGTCAGATTTCCGGGGCTATTTCACCGATGAGCTTTTGCTGGAAAAACAGCTGTATTTAATGCCTCAATCGGGCTGGGCATTTTTGCATGTCTTGAATAAAGGCTGGCAAATCTGGCTGATTCCCGCAGCCAATCGGACGGCATTGATCAGTGACTGGGGAAATTTCGAAGACAACTATTCGTGGATGCTTCAAATGCAAAAGCACTATGCGTGCCTTAGCACCGATGATGCGAAGCGCGAAGCCGAAGCCGAAGCCGAAGCCGAAGCCGAAGCCGAAG
>NZ_JAPEQW010000011.1:0-22531 GCF_026168575.1 Acinetobacter entericus | reverse complement strand
CCGAAGCCGAAGCCGAAGCCGAAGCCGAAGCCGAAGCCGAAGCCGAAGCCGAAGCCGAAGCCGAAGATTCAACGCCTATAATGGACGTGTCAAGGCAGATTCCTGAATCCATTCTATTCAATAAAATGCAGGGCCAGATGCATAAGCTGGTATTGCCTGCAGCTCAAAAGCCGCCGCTGTATGCCGTGCTGCTGCCTGATGCGCCTGAAATTGCACAGCAGTATGACATTGCGCTGTATGGCGCCGAATTCGATACATGGCACACCCGCCCAGTCTATATTGCAGCGCAAATTAATACGCAAGGGCAATTCATCAAGCATTTGATCCTTTTGGGCGCATGCAATCCAGTGCAGGCGGTAGAACTCAGCCAGCTGTTCGCTGAACAGTCCGGCCATCGGCTAGCCTCCTCTCACGAAATCAGCCTGACTGCGCTGGAAACTTCACTGCAGCGTGCAGAAACGCTGTTTAAATGCTGTTATAAACAGGCAAAAACCGTCTGGGAAATGGATCATGGCCATCCATTTATCCCATCTCAAGCCATTCACACACAAAAGTTCATTCAATTTTCAGAACAAGAGGCAGATTTCAACACCCCTATTTTACTGCTAGAAGAACGGCAAAAAATCCGCGTGATTCATGGTGAAAAACGCTTAGCGCTGTCGAAAACAGAAACCGCCTATCCCTATTTAATTTTGCACCGCAGACATGGCCTAAATTGGCAAATGATCCAATCCATTATTTCAACTCTGCCTCAGCCCATCCATGCTGTAGAACTGTATGAGGCCATTCAGCAGCATCTGCCAGGCGAGCTGGCCTAACTGATTTTAAATGGTATTATTATTGCAGCTAATTCTTGCTTTTCTATGAGATATCCAACAAAACTATAGTTAAGTAAAAGATATATAAGAGCTTTAGAATATGCCCAAAAATAATATCTGCTTTGCAAAAAAAATTTTTCTTTCTGCGGCTCTAGGGATCACATGCTGTACAGTTTTGGCCAATGAAACACCAGCTGCAGCGCCAGCAGCTAATGCCGAAAATATAGATACGGTTAATAACAGTGAACAAAGCTTGCTCTATCTAATTCCACGGATGATCGATGCTGTGCCAACTTTTCTGCCAGAACAGTCTGATTCCAGCTATGTGCCCACGACAGCTGAAACAGAAGACAGCACATGGAGCGACCGCCAGCAGAAAAGCATCCGCAACTGGGCAGACAGAACCGCCAATAAAATTGACAATTGGTTTGGAGACCCAGATCCCCGTCATCCAGCGTCTGCGACACTGCGGGTTCTGCTAGACAGCAGCTGGAATAAGCATGATGGCTACGAATTCAAGCCCCGCATTCGAGGCAAGATCAAACTGCCGACCTTAGAGCGCAAAGTTAGCTTAGTGTTTGGTGATGACTCTCTAGACAATGAGTTGGCTAACAACAATGCCATTACCAATGAAAATACCCCAAGCGCATCAGATAAAAATTTTGATAAAGAGCGCATACGTGAAGACAACAGCTCTCTGGCGCTGCGCTGGTCAAATTTCTCCAAACATCTTCCTTTTGAAACTGATTTTGACCTCGGTGTCCGCTCCAGAGATGATATCTATATCCGTGTCAAAGCAAAAAAAGACTGGGAACTTGAAAATGATTTCAAATTCCATGCTGAACAAATTTACCGCTACGGCGTAGACAGTGAAAATTATTTGCGCACCAATTTAGAGCTGGTTCAAAACAGCCCCAATAAAGCCCTATTAGCAGACCAGTTTAACCTTACCTATGCGGATACGCAGGAAGATGATCTCACCTGGGATAATTTCATCTTCCGCCAGCATAAGTTTTTCCATGAGCATACGTTCAGCTACGGCGTATATACAGGCGGTTTCCTCAATAATAAAGATTTGCGCTTAAACAGCTGGGGGCCTTATGTATCATGGCGTCAGCCATTTTTAAGAGAATGGTTTTATATTCAGGGCGATTTAAATTACCTGAATGATCACCGCAATGACCGCAGCCATTTTATAGGCGCGCTGGTGCGTATGGAAGCCTTATTCTGAATTCAGCCTGGGTACAAAAGCCACTTGACGGAATCATGCTGCAGTCAAGGCGTTTAGACATATCCGCCGGCACTTTTACCGGTCTCGATGCAGGCTCAGCAGCTCAAATCAAATCAGGGATGTGATTTGCAACGGTGCTGCGCCATATACGGCGCTTGCTTCTGAGCGCCATGGATGACATTCAGGCTGCTTCAATACAGCCGTCATATTCAAAAAAAATACCAGTCAGCTTTTGCACTGACTGGTATTGTTCTGACGCTGTTTTAGCGCATGCTGTTTATGATTTTAACAGCAGGCTGTTAATGCGTTTTAAATACGACGCCGGATCTTCAGGCAAACCGCCTTCCGCAATCAGCGCCTGATCAAAAATCACATTCGCCAAATCATCAAAATGCGCAGCGCCATCCAGTTTTTTCACCAAAGGATGCTCTGGATTAATTTCTAAAATGGGCTTGCTTTCCGGCACTGGCTGGCCCGCCTGCTTCAGCATGCGGATCAATTGCGGTGAAAGTTCACCATCCCCTGTGACCAAACAGGCTGGCGAATCAACTAAGCGCGTTGTGACACGCACCTCTTTAGTTTTGCCTTTTAAAGAATCTGCCAGTTTGTCCACCACGGGCTTAAATTGTTCAGCGGCAGCTTCCAAGGCTTTCTTCTCTTCCGCATCCTGCAAATCACCTAAATCTACAGCGCCTTTCGCCACGTTCTGCATCGGCAAGCCATCAAATTCAGTCACGAATTCCATCGCCCATTCATCCACACGCTCAGACATCAGCAGCACTTCAATGCCCTTTTTCTTGAACAGTTCCAGCTGCGGTGAATTTTTGGCGGCGCTCAGACTGTCTGCCGTTACATAATAAATAGCCTTTTGACCTTCTTTCATACGGGCTTTGTAATCTGCCAAAGACGTCGATACCTCATCACTCACTGAGCTGGCAAAGCGCAATAATTTCAAAATGCGTTCACGGTTGCCGAAGTCTTCTCCCAGCCCTTCTTTTAATACAGCACCAAATTCAGCATAGAAGGTTTTGTATTTATCCTGTTCCTGCACAGCTTCAGACTTGGCTAAGCCATCCAGCAAGTTCAAGACACGGCGCGCATTACCTTCTCGAATAGTTTTCACATCACGACTTTCCTGCAGCAATTCACGGCTGACATTCAGCGGCAAATCAGCGCTGTCTACAACACCCTGTACAAAACGCAGATAATTTGGAATCAGATTATCTGCATCATCCATAATAAACACGCGCTTCACATACAGCTTGATGCCCGCTTTAGCTTCACGGGTAAAAATATTGCCCGGCGCTTTGCCTGGGATGTACAGCAGCTGCGTATATTCAGTGCCGCCTTCGACACGGTTATGCGCCCAAGCCAAAGGCGCATCAAAATCATGCGTCAAATTTTTATAAAATTCGATGTACTGCTCATCGGTAATTTCACTTTTGCTACGGGTCCATAAGGCGCTGGCAGAATTAATGGCTTCCCACTCATCCGTTTTCACGTATTGGCCAGCTTTTGGCTCTTCTCCTTCTGCCGCGTCTTCTTCCTGCCAGATTTCCTTCTGCATTTCAATCGGCAAGCTGATGTGGTCTGAGTATTTATTGATAATCTGCTTGACTTTATATGCGTCCAAATAATCCAAAGCATCATCACGCAGATGCAGAATGATATCGGTTCCACGTGAAGCCTTGCTGATTTGCTCCACCTCAAACTCGCCTGTACCACCACTGATCCAGCGCACGCCTTCAGAGGCCTCTAAGCCGGCGCGGCGCGATTCCACAGTAATTTTATCTGCAACAATAAAGCCTGAATAAAAGCCGACGCCAAACTGGCCAATCAGCTGTGCATCCGATTTTTGGTCGCCTGTCAGTTTGGACATAAAGTCCTTGGTGCCGGATTTTGCAATAGTGCCTAAGTTGTCAATGGCTTCCTGCCGGCTCAGGCCAATGCCATTGTCAGAAATCGTCAGTGTTTTATGCTCTTGATCTAAAATGACGCGGACATGCAGGTTTGGATCATTTTCATAGTATTCGGCATGCTTGATGCCTTCAAAACGCAATTTATCACAGGCATCAGACGCATTTGAAATCAGTTCGCGCAGGAAAATTTCAGGATTGGAATACAGCGAATGGGTCACCAAATGCAGCAACTGTGCGACTTCTGCCTGAAAGCTGTGTTTTTTTACGTTTTGCTCGCTCATCAGTTTATCCTCAAATATGAACAGTTTTTTTATATACAGCTATATGAATGGAGCAACTTCATAAATTTTCAATCCCGCAAGCATGAAAAAAGGGCTTAAAACGGCCCTTGCTGATAGATGCGGTTCATATACAGATCCAGTTTTTGCTGACGCATTTTATAGACCTCCGTCAGACAGCTGATATTGTCACGGCATTGATCCCGCATCTGCAGCCATTTCACCTGCTGATCCTGAATCGCCCCTCTCGTGCCCATCGGCACCAGACGCTTAAGAATATTGTAAGTCGTAGCCATTTTTACATCTGCATCATTTAAAATGACATGATTGCAGACCGTATGTTCCGTGACTGTTTTTGCCTGATTGCAGTCAAAGCTGGCTGCAGAAGTAAAATAACTTGCGCCGCTGAAAAGAACCAAAGCTAAATATTGCTGAATTTTCATGCCTGCCGCCCTTCTCATTAAAATTCCCTTTAGGGCTTTTTTTATAAATTTCAGTTATTAAACTGTACGTTGAATCACCTTAGGCCGCAATACAGCCTATTTCCATAATCGTTATAATTTTGTGCAGCGCATGAATAAAAACCCCATCATATAGATGGGGTTCAAGCGCTGATTTTATTTATTATTATTAGAATCTGTAGCTGTAGCCAATGGTGTAAACAAGTGGATCAATATCTAGATCAAAAGATTGAAGTGTTTCAATTTTCACTTCCGGGCTCAGCTGTGCATAACGGACATCTGCAAAAACGCCCCAATTCTTCGCATCTGCAGGCTGGAAATTAAAACCAATCTGACCAGCAACACCGTAAGCCTCTTTTACATCAACATCAAGACCGCCTAAACCGCGCGTTTCTTCATCCCATGGAATAAATGCAGTTGCACCTACACCCACATAAGGCGTAAAACGGCTTGCATTTTTAAAGTGATACTTTGCCGTAATTGTTGGCGGCAAGTGCTTAAGCTTAACGGCATCTACACCATTTAATGTTACATCATGGCTGATAGGCGCCGCTAAAAGCAGTTCTGCAGAAATATTATCATTAAAGAAATATTCTACAGATGGTGTGAATGCTAATTCACTATCCGCTTTCACAACACCTAAGCCAGAGACAGAAGTATCACTTGTTGGAGCAACTGCTGAACCGCCAACTTTCACCTGCCATTGACCTGCCATTGCAGAAGCAGAAAGACCCAATAATGAAATAAGAGCAACTTGCTTTAACATATTCAAACAACCTCTGGGAAAATTAATATCTAATTTCAAACATTAATTAATCATATCCGTTATTATAAAAATTATGCAATAGTATTAATTAATATTAATTATTATTATTTAATAAGCATTTGTTTAATATAATTATTTATTTTAAACCAAGCTTAAAGGTGGGTTTTATTAACTTATAAAAATATTATATTATCCGCATTATATACCAACCAAAATCATCGGAATTAAATAATAAATATTATTTTATCCAGACAGTTTCAATCAGAATTTGGCATAAAAAAGGCGATTTAAAAATCGCCTTTTTTATTCATTTAACGGATTAAAGCACCATCGCCGCAATCCAGCCAAAGATCATTAATGGAATATTGAAATGGATGAATGTAGGAATCACCGTATCCCAGATATGATCATGCTGGCCATCCACCCCAAGGCCTGCGGTTGGGCCCAAAGTTGAATCCGACGCAGGTGAACCTGCATCACCCAATGCAGCCGCTGTGCCAATCAGCGCGACCGTCGCCAGCGGGCTGAAACCGAATTGCACGCAAAGCGGGACATAAATCACCGCCAGCACAGGCACACTGGAAAATGATGAACCAATCCCAATGGTGACAAACAAGCCAATAAACAGCATGAGGAAGGCAGCAAGCGCATGATTATCACCAATGATATGCACCACGCCATTGACCAGCTGATTAATGTCTCCGGTCTGTGTCATCACGGATGCAAAACCTGCTGCGGAAATCATGATGAAGCCCACTAAAGCCATCATGCGCATGCCTTGCACAAAGACATCATCTGCATCTTGCCATTTAAAAATGCCTGCGCCGGACAAGACGGCAAAACCGACTAAACCGCCTAAAATCATTGAGCCTGAATACAGCTGAGCAGCCAAGGTCAATACAATGGCCAGGAATGCCATCAGCATGGTTTTTTTAGCGATCACCGGCGCTTTTTCAGCTTCATGCTTTAATTCTTCTGCATCATCCAGCAGCTGCACTTCGCCTGCGCGAATCGGTTTATCTAAATCAATTGTAGTGACCCGGGCTACAGCGCGATCCACATATATGCGGGGCTTGCGGTAACTGACAAACACTGCAAAAAGCGTCCCAAGTGCCATGCCCAATACAGGAATGGCCATCCCCGCAGGCATCATCCAGCGCTCCACATGCAAACCGTAAGCTGCGCCAATTTTATTGATGTTGCCCATCAAAATCTGTTCCAGGAAAATAGCGCCAAAGCCGACCGGCAGCAAAATATACGTCCCCACCAAGCCCAGCGTTAAAACGCAGGCAGCGGCGCGGCGGTCTAAATTCAAATGGTTCATGACCTTCAATAAAGGCGGAACCAATACAGGGATAAAGGCAATATGCACAGGAATCAGGTTCTGAGAGCAGATTGCAGCCACCAGCAAAATACTTAACAGCAAATATTTCACCCTTTTGGCCCGGACATGGCTGACTTCTGCACCCAGCAGGCCAATCAGCTTATGCGCCAATAAATCAGGAAGCCCTGATTTTGACAGCGCTAGCGCAAATGCGCCAAGCACTGCATAAGCCAGCGCAACTTCTGCGCCATCGCCTAAGCCAGAGTTAAATGCATTGATGGTATCTGACAGGCTCAGTCCAGCGACCAGGCCGCCAATGATTGCTGAAATGACCAAAGTCAAGACAACAGAAACTCGTGCGATGGAGAGTATAAACATCACCGCAATCGCGATTACTACGGCATTCATGAATAGATTAAGGGAAGATGAAAAAACGCCATTTTAGCAGATTAAAAAACCATAAACTGCAATTTGAGCCGCATTCACCCTCACTTTACAGATGGGCCGGTTTTCTGCCCCAGATTAAATTTCCTGGCTGGGCTGCTTCTGAGCAAACTCAGCAATGCAGCCGGCTATTTTCTCAGGCACGCTCAGCACCGCCCAATGATTGGCGTCCAATTCGGCCCGGGTAAAATCTTCTGCCCATTTCGGCACTTCATCAATTAAGGCCGGACTGACAAAATTATCATACTTCAGAACCACGGCCTGCACTGGGCAAACTGCAAAACGCTCACGCGGTTTCAGCAAACGCGGTATAAAGTTGGCGCGGTACAGCCCCACGCCATACTTTCCGTCTTTCACAATATTGGCGTTCTGCGGCAGGCCCATCTGCCTTTCCAGCTTAGCCACCACAGCATTCCAGCGCTCTGGGCTGAAAAAGTTCCAGGCCGCTGGCGCCAAAAATGGCAATTGAAAAGCCGCGATATACCAAGACTTGCTCAATTGTTTAAAAAATTTTGTTTTTTCATGCTGAAATTGCTGACGCATCCAATAGGCGGCATGATCCAGGCAAGGTCCAGATATTGTGGTATAGGATAAAATCCGCCCGCGGAACTTCGGTTCAGTCACAGACTCCCACGACTGAATAGATCCCCAGTCATGCGCAGCCAAGTGAAAAGGCCGGCCGCCCAATACAGCCTGCGTGACGCTGTCTAAATCCTGCGACAGCTGTTCCAGCCGAAAATCCTTTACGCGCTTGGGAATAGTTGACTGGCCAGCGCCGCGCACATCATAGGTCACAATATAAAAATCTTTCATCAGCAGCTGAATCACCGGCTCCCAAACTTCTTGGTTATCCGGATAGCCGTGCACCAAAACCAAAGCCGGGCTGCGCTCATCGCCCCAGGCTTTCACGTAAAGTCGCTGCTGATCCGAGGTATTCACCCACTGTGTACGTGCTTCCATGTCGCGGTCCTTTTATTGGCGTTTTGCGCTGATGCGCTGGCTGTCAGATCAATGCCAGAGCTTTTATTCTGTTCTAGTATGGTGGTCTGATCATAAAAAGAAATTGACCGATATGAGCTTAAAGCAAAAAATAATGACAATTCCAATTGTCTCGAAATTTTTACTCAACCACTACGCGCCGTATAAAGGCGCCGGCATTGAAATTACCAAGATAGACCTGCCCAATTATCATATTCGAGTAAAAATGCCGCTGACGCATAAGAACCGCAATATCATTGGCGTGCATTTTGGCGGCAGCCTATATTCCATGGTGGATCCTCTATATATGCTGCTTCTGATGCATCATTTAGGCTCAAAATATATTGTCTGGGATAAAGGCGCCAATATTCAATTTCTGTCGCCTGGACGCGGCACCGTCTATGCAGACGTCCGTCTGGACTTTCAGGAAATTGAACATATCAAAGTTTTAGCGGAAAACTACACGCCTGTGATCCGCAACTATTCTTTAAATATTTTTGATGAGGCAGGCCTGCGCATTGCCGAAGTTCAAAAAACACTGTATATCCGGCGGAAATCGTCTAAAGCCCGCAAATAAAAAAGCGCCTGATCATTCAAGCGCTTTTCTCAATATTCAAGCCTAGCGTTTCTGCTCGATTGCAGCGCCTGCGCCGCCGCCGATTGCGCCGCCGATTGCTGCGCCTGCATTGCCGCCAAATACACTTTTGCCGACTGCAGAACCAATTGCGCCTCCCACACCGCTATATGTCGCGTTGCGGTTAGAGCCATTTTGGGTCTTGCTGCCGATTGCAGCGCCTGCGCCGCCGCCAACAGCAGCGCCTGCTGTACCGCCAATATGGCTGCCTGCGCCGCCGCCGATTGCACCGCCTAATGCCGCTGCGCCGATCCGCTGTTCATTGGCGGACATGTTTTCACAGCCAGCCAACAGCATTGCAGACATCGCAGACATCGCAGTTATTGCAACTGCACCTAATACTTTTTTCATAACCATTCCCCATTTTGCTTTAGTTACATTATATTTTCATATCATGGAACTAAATCTGAATAATTGTTAATTCTAAGAAAAAATTTGCAGTAATTTGTAAGATAGCTCTGAATAAATCAGCGCTATTCATGACTCAAAACTGCATAAAATACAGTGATCTTATTCATCTTCACTGAGTACAGTCACGTCTCTGGTCACCGCACCATTGTTAGTGATGACAGCATGTGAAACCTTCGCCTTACTTTCTGGAAGTTTGGCCTGCTCCACTTGTAAAGTACGCTTCACTGGCTCCTGACCCTTCTTAAATTCTACGCCTTCCGCATCAATGCTTTTCGTTTGAAGCAGAACTTGGCCATCCTGCTTAACCGTTTTATTGACTTCAACTTTCGAGGTTGGAACAATCACGCCGCCTTTTTTGATCACAGGCGCGGACAATTTTTTGTCTGAAAACTGAGCTTGATTATCTTGCAGCTGAATTTCTCTAGCCACAATATCTTTGCCGTTATTGGTTACTTCAAAAACAGTTGCTTGAACCTCACGTACAGGCTCTTGCCCTGCTGCCTTGCGGATTACTTCAGTTTTCAAGACAGGGACAACAGCCTTATCTTCCACCACAATACTGGCTGGCAGCGGTGCTGCAAACACACTTGCAGACGTAGATAAAACCGTAAATGCTAAAACTTTTTGAATTGCTTTCATAAATTTTTCCTATTCTTTTATTAAAAAAATAAAGTAAATAAATTCGTTCTCATTTCAATATAGGCAAATTTTGAATAATAATAAAGCGGTATTTTTCATTTATCTGGAACATTGCCGGCATAAAAAAAGGCGCCCGAAGGCGCCTTTCATATCACATCAACTCAGGGCTTAAAGACCGTTGTTGAACTCTTGGCTAAATGCTTGGCTAAGCGCCTGATCAACATCAGAGAAGTCATTATGAAGCTCTTGTTCAGCAGCTTCTGCTTCTTGACGGCGGCGTTCCAAGTGGTAAGCCAAACCTGTACCCGCTGGAATCAGACGGCCTACAACCACATTTTCTTTCAGACCGCGCAAGTCATCTTCTTTACCTGTTACAGCCGCTTCAGTCAACACGCGAGTTGTTTCCTGGAACGATGCAGCAGAGATGAACGAATCAGTAGAAAGCGATGCTTTGGTGATACCCATCAACTGACGTTCAAACTTCGCAGGGAACTTGTTCTGAGCCAATACGGCCTGGTTTTCACCGACAACGCGGATGTAATCCACTTGTTCGCCTTTAATGAAGCTTGTATCGCCGCCATCCGTGATGTCGACTTTACGCAGCATTTGACGCACGATCACTTCAATATGCTTATCGTTGATTTTTACACCTTGCAGGCGGTATACGTCTTGAACTTCGTTAACGATGTAGTTGGTCAACGCCACTTCACCCTTCAGACGCAAGATGTCATGCGGGTTCTGCGGACCGTCAGAAATCGTTTCGCCGCGGTTCACATGCTCGCCTTCGAACACGTTGATAGTACGCCATTTCGGAATCAGTTCTTCGTAGATCTCAGAACCGTCATCTGGGGTAATCACTAAACGGTTTTTGCCTTTAGTTTCTTTACCGAAGCTGACCACACCTGAAATTTCAGCAAGAATTGCATGCTCTTTCGGCTTACGCGCTTCGAACAAGTCAGCTACACGCGGCAAACCACCGGTAATGTCACGGGTACGTGAAGTTTCTTGCGGTACACGGCCGATAACATCACCGACACCGATTGT
Source organism: Acinetobacter entericus (assembly GCF_026168575.1). NCBI lineage: Bacteria > Pseudomonadati > Pseudomonadota > Gammaproteobacteria > Moraxellales > Moraxellaceae > Acinetobacter > Acinetobacter entericus. The sequence goes on along the minus strand of NZ_JAPEQW010000011.1, from coordinate 11,584 downwards.
TTCGCCATTACGGACAGAAAGAATCGTGTTTTGCGGCAGGAAGTAGAACTGTTCACCGCCATCTACTGTATCTAATACGACGGCTGGACGCAGATCTTTGCCTGACGCAGGACGTGAAGTCACTGGCAAGATTTCAATCGTGGTCATGCCTGTTGCATCATCAGTTTTCGATGTCACAGTTACGCCGTCAGCGATTTGGCTGAAACGCACTTTACCGGCAACTTCTGTTACTAATGGATGCGTATGCGGATCCCAAGTCGCCACGATACCGCCTGCAGCCACTTCTTCGCCATCTTTCAGAATGATCGACGCACCGTATGGAATTTTGTAGCGTTCGCGTTCACGGCCCAAGTCATCTGCAATACCGATCTCGCCTGAACGAGAAGTCGATACCAAGTGGCCTTTCGCGTGCTGTACAGTTTTCACATTATGGAAACGTACAGTACCTTTGTTGCGCACTTGAATACTGTTGGCAGCAGATGTTCGGCTTGCAGCACCGCCCACGTGGAACGTACGCATAGTTAACTGTGTACCCGGCTCACCAATTGACTGCGCAGCCATTACACCTACAGATTCACCAGGGTTCACCTGATGACCGCGGGCCAAGTCACGGCCGTAACATTTCGCACAGACACCGAATGTTGACGCACAGTTAACCACTGAACGTACTTTAATTTCGTCAATACCAGCATTTTCAATAAATGTAGCTAGTTTTTCATCAATCAAAGTATTACGCGCAAGAAGAACTTCTTCCGAACCCACTTTCTTCACATCTTCAGCAACAACACGGCCAAGAACTCGTGCACCCAAGTTCTCGATGACATCGCCACCTTGAATGAATGGAGTCATCACTAGACCGTCGAATGTACCGCAATCTGGCTCAGTAATAACCAAATCCTGCGCTACGTCTACAAGACGGCGCGTTAAGTAACCCGAGTTTGCTGTTTTCAATGCTGTATCGGCCAAACCTTTACGCGCACCGTGTGTTGAAATGAAGTACTGAAGTACGGTCAAACCTTCACGGAAGTTGGCTTTAATTGGGGTTTCAATGATCGAGCCATCCGGTTTCGCCATCAAACCACGCATACCCGCCAACTGACGAATCTGCGCTGCCGAACCACGGGCACCCGAGTCAGACATCATATAGATTGAGTTGAATGATTTTTGCTTCTCATCTTCACCCTGCTTGTTTTTAACAGTGGTAAATGACAAGTTGTCCATCATCGCTTTCGCAACTTGGTCGTTGGTACGCGCCCAAATATCGACCACTTTGTTGTAACGTTCGCCCGCAGTTACGAAGCCTTGTTCAAACTGCTGTTCAATTTCACGAACTTCAGTTTCAGCTTTGTCAATAATGGCTTGTTTTTGCGGTGGAATCAGCATGTCTTCCATACCGACAGACACACCTGAACGTGTCGCTTGACGGAAGCCCAAATACATCAATTGGTCAGCAAAGATCACTGTATCTTTCAGACCTAATTTACGGTAGCAAGAGTTAATGATTTTAGAGATGTTCTTTTTGGTCATCTCAACATTAATTTGCTGGAAGTCCATGCCTTCAGGCACAACTTCCCAAAGCAAGCAGCGGCCAGGTGTTGTATCTACAACAATGGTTTGATGCTCACGGTTACCATTTTCATCAATCACCGTTTGATGTACACGCGCTTTAACACGAGCGTGCAAATCAACTTGGCCTGTTGCAAGCGCGCGGTTTACTTCGTCAGTATCCGCAAACACCATGCCTTCACCTTTGGCATTGATTGCATCACGCGTGATGTAATACAAGCCCAAGACAACGTCCTGTGACGGTACGATGATTGGCTCACCGTTCGCTGGAGACAAGATGTTGTTGGTTGACATCATTAACGCGCGAGCCTCTAATTGAGCTTCAAGTGTTAATGGCACGTGTACCGCCATTTGGTCACCGTCAAAGTCGGCGTTAAATGCCGCACAGACTAACGGGTGAAGACGGATTGCTTTACCTTCAATCAGGGTCGGTTCAAATGCTTGAAGACCCAAACGGTGAAGCGTCGGCGCACGGTTCAGCATGATTGGATGCTGACGGATTACGTGAGCAAGAACGTCCCAAACTTCTGGAGTTTCGCGTTCAACCATTTTCTTTGCAGCTTTAATGGTTGTCGCTTGGCCAGATGCCTGCAGTTTAGCGAAAATGAATGGCTTGAATAATTCAAGCGCCATTTTTTTCGGAAGACCGCATTGGTGCAAACGAAGTGATGGACCTACAGTAATTACCGAACGGCCTGAATAGTCAACACGCTTACCAAGTAAGTTTTGACGGAAACGACCTTGCTTACCTTTGATCATGTCTGCCAAAGATTTAAGAGGGCGTTTGTTCGAGCCAGTAATTGCACGACCGCGACGACCGTTATCCAGCAATGCATCTACAGATTCTTGCAGCATACGTTTTTCGTTACGTACGATGATATCTGGCGCTGCAAGGTCAAGAAGACGCTTCAAACGGTTGTTACGGTTAATTACGCGGCGGTAAAGGTCGTTCAAGTCAGAAGTCGCGAAGCGGCCGCCTTCAAGCGGCACAAGCGGACGAAGATCTGGTGGAAGTACTGGCAGTACATTCATCACCATCCATTCTGGCTTGTTGTTTGACTCTTTAAATGCTTCCATCAATTTCAGACGTTTAGACGCTTTTTTAAGCTTCGTTTCTGAAGTTGTGTTTGGAATCTCTTCACGCAGGCGAGAAATTTCAGCTTCAAGATCGATGTCTTTCAACAAATCCTGAACAGCTTCTGCACCCATTTTCGCTGTGAATTCATCACCGTGCTCTTCTAACGCATTGAAGTATTCTTCATCGTTAAGAAGCTGGTATTTCTCAAATGGAGTCATACCTGGGTCAGTTACAACGTAAGATTCGAAATACAATACACGTTCAATATCACGCAGGGTCATGTCTAAAAGAAGACCGATACGGCTTGGAAGTGATTTTAAGAACCAGATGTGTGCAACTGGAGAAGCAAGCTCGATGTGACCCATACGTTCACGGCGAACTTTCGCAGTTGTTACTTCAACGCCACATTTTTCACAAATGACGCCTTTGTATTTCATACGCTTGTATTTACCGCACAAGCATTCGTAATCTTTGACTGGACCAAAAATTTTGGCACAGAACAAACCGTCACGCTCTGGCTTGAACGTACGGTAGTTGATGGTTTCAGGCTTTTTAACTTCGCCGTGAGACCATGACTTAATCATTTCTGGTGACGCAAGACCAATACGGATGCGGTCAAACTCTACAGGAGCGTGGCCGTCTGAATCCGTCTTTTTGCGCATGATATCGAGCAAGTCTTTCAATTTTTTTCTCCGTGCGCTGTTAAGATTTTCACTTTACAGCTGGGTCACAAATATTGTTTTTAACTGAACAATCCTCCCTCAGTCCCTTCCTTTTCTAAGGAGGGAAGCTCCTACTCTTTTAAAGTGGGAACTCCCCCTTTCTCAAAGGGGGCTGGGGGGATTAAATGGAACTAATTAGTCACCATTTTTCAGTTCAATGTTGATACCTAAAGAACGGATCTCTTTGGTCAATACGTTGAACGATTCAGGCATGCCCGGATCCATATAATGGTTGCCATCTACAATGTTTTTATAGATGCGGGTACGGCCTTCAACGTCATCCGACTTAACTGTAAGCATTTCTTGGAGCGTATACGCTGCGCCATATGCTTCCAGTGCCCAGACTTCCATCTCACCGAAACGCTGACCACCGAACTGCGCTTTACCGCCCAATGGCTGCTGCGTAACAAGAGAGTAAGAACCGGTAGAACGCGCATGCATTTTGTCGTCTACCAAGTGGTTCAGTTTCAGCATGTACATGTAACCTACAGTTACAGGACGGTCGAAACGCTCACCAGTACGGCCATCATACAATACTGTTTGACCAGTACGTGAAATGCCGCCAAGTTCCAGCAATTCTTTAATTTGTGATTCTTCAGCACCGTCAAATACAGGCGTTGCCAAAGGAACACCGGCACGCAGGTTGCCTGATAGCGCCAAGATTTCATCATCAGTTAAGCTATCAAGATCTTCTTGCTCGCCGCCAACTTTGTTGTAAATCTTGTCTAAGAATTCACGAAGTTCAAGAACCGTACGCTGCTCTTTCATCATCTTGTCGATTTTGTCGCCAAGACCTTTAGCAGCCATACCCAAGTGAGTCTCAAGAATCTGACCCACGTTCATACGTGACGGTACACCTAGCGGGTTAAGCACCACGTCTACAGGAACACCGTTGGCATCATGCGGCATGTCTTCTACAGGCAAGATGTTAGATACAACACCTTTGTTACCGTGACGGCCCGCCATTTTATCACCCGGCTGGATGCGGCGTTTTACAGCTAAGTAAACTTTAACAACTTTCAATACGCCAGTTGTCAGTTCATCGCCAGTAGAAAGTTTGCGTTTTTTCTCAGCAAATTTCTCATCAATTTCAGTGCCCTTCTCTTTCAAGAACACTTGAATTTGAGTTAGGCGTTCAGCAATGCCTTCGTCTGTCGGTTGAATTTCAAGCAAGTCAGCAAGTTCTAAACCAGACAATACTTCTTCAGAAAGTTTGTCACCGCGTTTAGTTGTACCGCCGCCATTTGATTCTTGACCTTTCAGCAAGCGTACAATACGTTCACGCGCAGCTTCTTCGAAGATTTTGTATTCTTCTTTTAAGTCTTTACGGTATGCATCTAATTGCGCTTTTTCAATTGCTTGAGCACGTTCGTCTTTTTCAAGGCCGTCACGTGTAAACACTTGAACGTCAATAACCGTACCTTTCACAGATGAAGATACACGCAAAGATGAATCTTTTACGTCAGCCGCTTTTTCACCGAAGATTGCGCGAAGCAATTTTTCTTCAGGAGTCAGCTGAGTTTCACCTTTAGGCGTTACTTTACCAACCAAGATATCGCCGGCAGTGACTTCAGCACCAATGTAAACAATACCTGATTCATCAAGCTTAGACAGTGCAGCTTCACCCACGTTTGGAATATCCGCAGTGATTTCTTCAGCACCCAGTTTAGTATCACGCGCTACACATGATAATTCTTGGATGTGAATAGACGTCAAACGGTCTTCTTGAAGCACGCGCTCAGATAACAAGATCGAGTCTTCGTAGTTGTAACCGTTCCAAGTCATGAACGCTACGCGCATGTTTTGACCAAGTGCTAATTCACCGCCATCAGTCGATGGACCATCAGCCAATACGTCACCGCGGCCAACTTTATCACCCAGTTTCACCAGAACTTTCTGGTTGATACAGGTGTTTTGGTTCGAACGGGTATATTTGATCAGGTTGTAGATATCTACACCTGCTTCACCAGCAACCATTTCGTCTTCGTTCACACGGATCACGACACGTGATGCGTCAACAAATTCAATACGGCCGCCGCGGTTCGCAATTACACACACACCAGAGTCATGCGCTACGTTTGCTTCCATGCCTGTACCTACAAGCGGTTTGTCAGCAATTAACGTAGGCACAGCTTGACGCTGCATGTTCGAACCCATCAATGCACGGTTGGCGTCATCGTGTTCAAGGAACGGAATCAATGATGCTGCTACAGATACTACCTGTTGTGCAGATACGTCCATATGCGTCACTTTTTCAGGAGGCATACGTACGAATTCACCTTGATGACGTACAGAAACGAACTCTTCCTGCAGGTTGCCGTCTTTATCGACGCCAGAATCGGCCTGTGCAATAACAGTGCCTACTTCTTCAATTGCAGATAAGTATTCAACGTCATCAGTTACACGGCCATCAATAACTTTACGGTATGGAGTTTCCAAGAAACCGAAGTTGTTGCATTTAGCGTAAACTGAAAGTGAGTTGATCAAACCAATGTTTGGACCTTCAGGCGTCTCAATTGGACACACACGGCCATAGTGAGTTTGATGTACGTCACGCACTTCGAAGCCCGCGCGTTCACGTGTTAAACCGCCAGGCCCAAGCGCTGATACACGGCGTTTGTGTGTAATTTCAGACAGCGGGTTGTTTTGGTCCATGAACTGAGACAATTGGCTTGAACCAAAGAATTCTTTGATTGCAGCAGCAACTGGCTTCGCATTGATTAAATCTTGCGGAGACAAGTTGTCAGTTTCAGCTTGAGATAGACGTTCTTTAACAGCACGCTCTACACGAACTAGGCCTACACGGAATTGGTTTTCTGTCATTTCACCGACAGAACGCACACGGCGGTTACCCAAGTGATCGATATCATCGACTTCACCTTTACCGTTACGGATTTCAATCAGTGTTTGAAGAACATCAGTAATGTCTTCGTTTGAAAGAATGCCTTCAACTTCACGTGACTTCTGATCCGTACCCACTTCGTAAGGGCGGCCCAAACGGCGGTTGAACTTCATACGGCCTACAGGAGACAGGTCATAACGTTCAGAAGAGAAGAACAGGTTGTTGAATAAGTTTTCAGCTGCTTCTTTCGTCGGCGGCTCGCCTGGACGCATCACTTTGTAGATTTCTACAAGCGCTTCTTCACGGCTGGACGTTGTATCTGCACGCAAAGAGTCCGCGATGAATGAACCGCGGTCAATATCGTTGGTGAACAGGATGTTGAATTGCTTCACACCGCCTTCAGCCAATTTCACCATAATTTCATGGCTAAGCACGGTATTTGCCGCAATCACATCGCCGCCGCGTAAAGCCACGTCTTCAGCAATAATGCGTTCATATAAGTATTCATCTGGAACTGAAAGCTTCTCAAGCCCTGCTGCTTCCATCTGACGCACGTGACGCGCGTTGATACGCTTGCCTTGCTCTACAATGACCTTGCCGTCTTTATCAGCAATATCAAACTGGGCCATTTCACCGCGCAGGCGTTCAGGCACAAGATCAATCTGATAGCTGCCCATGTCTAGGTAGACAGGCACTTTTTCGTAGAACAAATCAAGAATTTGAGAGTTGTTATAACCTAAGGCACGAAGCACCACAGTCGCAAGCAATTTGCGGCGGCGGTCAATACGCACAAAGACCAGGTCTTTCGCATCAAATTCAAAGTCTAACCATGAACCGCGGTAAGGAATAATCCGCGCTGAATAAAGCACTTTACCGCTTGAATGGGTTTTGCCCTTATCATGGTCAAAGAACACGCCCGGCGAACGGTGCAATTGAGATACGATTACACGCTCAGTACCGTTAATAACGAAAGTACCGTTATCAGTCATGAGCGGCATTTCGCCCATGTAGACTTCTTGCTCGCGCACGTCTTTAATTGATTTGGTTTCGCGGTCTTTTAAGATCAGACGAATTTTTACACGCATTGGCGCTGCATAAGTTGAGCCGCGGAGAATACACTCACGCACATCAAACTCAGGCTTACCAAGACTATACTCAACAAATTCTAAAGCAGCATTGCCAGAATAACTTTCTATAGGAAAAACTGAACGAAATGCGGCTTGGAGACCGATATCTTCGCGATTTTTTGGAGTTTTGCCATCTTGCAAGAAAGTTCTGTACGAGTCGACTTGAATCGCGAGCAAGTACGGAACATCCATTACCTTGGGCAATTTACCAAAATTCTTACGGATCCGTTTCTTTTCGGTATATGAGTATGCCATCTGGAGTCCTCGGAAAGTAAACTAAACCCGCCTGCAGAACGGGTTTAGAAGGAATTACGCAGGCCGATATGGCCACCACTTTGACAAATGCTGCAATTTATAGTGGTATTAAAACGCTTAACAATATTTTTTAAACGGAAAAATATTGGTAAGCGTTTGACATTTATCTTTATTTCTAATTTGTATGATTTTTATATCATGCAAACAAAAATCGAGCCGATTATTGTAACGCAAAAAGGCTGATGACCCAAGAGCCATCAGCCATTTTCTGGAGCCGATTATAAAAAAATCGGCTCCTCTTAAGATTACTTAAGTGTAACTGTAGCACCAGCTTCTTCAAGTTTCTTCTTAAGTTCTTCGCCTTCTTCTTTAGAAACAGCTTCTTTGATCACTGAAGGAGCGCCTTCAACGATGTCTTTAGCTTCTTTAAGACCAAGGCCAGTCGCTTCACGAACTGCTTTAATTACCGCTACTTTGTTCGCGCCAAAAGAAGTCAACTCTACGTTGAATTCTGATTGCTCTTCAACAGCAGCAGCAGCAGGACCTGCAGCTACAGCTACAGCAGCAGCAGATACGTTGAATTTTTCTTCGAAAGCAGAAATAAGTTCAACAAGTTCAAGAACAGTTTTTTCAGCAACTGCGTTTAAGATTTCTTCGTTTGTTAAAGCCATGAGATTAACTCCAAATGGGTATTGAATGATGTGTGTTTAAGTTTGAGCTTATGCAGCTTCTGACTCGTTTTTCTCTTGAAGCGCTGTAAGCAAGCGGCCCAATTTCGAAATAGGAGCTTGAAGAACGCTTGCAAGCATAGTAAGCGCTTTCTCTTGGTTTGGAAGATTCGCGATAACGCTAACTTCTTCGCCTTGATAAAGTTTGCCTTCAAACGCAGCAGCTTTAAGTTCAAATGCTTTGTTAGTTTTCGCAAATTCTTCAAATAAGCGTGCCGCAGCACCCATATCATCTGCAGAAGTTGAGAAAGCTAAAATTGTTGGGCCAACAAGGTTGTCGTTCAAGATATTGAATGGAGTATCTTGAAGAGCGCGTTTAGCCAAAGTATTACGTACAACACGTGTAGCAACACCCAACTTACGAGCTTCAACACGAAGAGCAGTTAATTGCTCAACAGTTAAACCTTGGTAGTCAGCCACAACAGCAGCAAACGCAGTAGAAGCAACTTCAGTTACTTCAGCAACGATCTGTTTTTTGCCTTCGATAAGAAGAGCCATTGTAAAACCTCCTAACGGTGATTTATGTGCTTACGCGAAGCACACTCCCAATTCGCAAGTTCATCACTGAACTTGCACGCGGAGGATGAACAAATCACACCACCGCGTCTACTCAGGCTGGAAAATTAAGAAAGCAATCGAAATCACTCTCGCCTGAGGTCTTTGACGCTGATAAATAAATTTATCAATTCAAAGTTTGCCTAAGTTTGCAAAATACGACGGAGCGTTTCTTGCGTAAGTTTTAAAGCAGTGCTTTAAAACTTACTCAGGGCTTTAAAATTCTGTAATAAGCCGAAACTTATTTAGAAACGTTCGCTACTTCAACAACAAGACCAGGACCCATAGTTGAGCTCAAAGTGATCTTTTGGATGTAGATACCTTTAGAAGTCGCAGGTTTTGCTTTCTTAAGGTCAGCAATTAATGCTTCAACGTTTGAACGAACAGCTTCAGCAGTGAAACCTACTTGACCGATCGCAGCGTGGATAATACCTGCTTTGTCTACACGGTAACGCGCTTGACCAGCTTTTGCATTTTTAACTGCAGTTGCTACGTCAGGAGTTACAGTACCCACTTTCGGGTTTGGCATTAAGCCGCGTGGACCAAGAATCGTACCCAGCTTACCCACAACGCGCATTGCATCTGGAGCAGCAATTACCACGTCAAAGTCAAGATTACCCGCTTGAATGCTTTCAGCAAGATCATCAAAACCAACAACGTCCGCGCCTTCAGCTTTAGCAGCTTCAGCAGCAGCGCCTTGAGCAAACACAGCAACACGTACAGTTTTACCAGTACCTGCAGGAAGTGTAGTCGCGCCGCGAACAACTTGGTCAGATTTACGAGGATCAACACCCAGGTTTACCGCAACATCCAAAGATTCTTTGAATTTTACAGCAGGCAGGCTGCTAAGAACTTGTACTGCTTCTTCCAAAGTGTAAACTTTGTTTGCTTCAACAGCAGCAGCAATGGCCTTTTGACGTTTAGTTAATTTAGCCATGTCTTATAGCTCCACTTCCAAGCCCATAGAACGCGCAGAACCAGCAATGGTGCGTACACGTGCGTCTAAATCAGCACCAGTTAAATCTGGTTCTTTAGTAGTCGCAATTTCTTCTAACTGAGCGCGAGTCAACTTACCAACTTTAGTTTTGTTAGGTACAGCTGAACCCTTTTGAATACCGGCAGCTTTCTTAAGCAGAATCGCAGCAGGCGGAGTTTTCATGATGAATGTGAACGACTTGTCGTTATACACAGTGATCACAACTGGAATTGGAAGACCAGCTTCAACTTTTTGTGTAGCAGCATTGAATTCTTTACAGAATGCCATGATGTTTACACCGCGTTGACCTAGCGCAGGACCAATCGGTGGAGATGGATTTGCTTTACCAGCTGGAACTTGCAGCTTGATATAGCCGTCAATCTTCTTAGCCATTTCAATTACCTCTGGGTACTGACGCCGTTAGGCTCCCCATACATTTAAAGTAACGGTACCGTTACAACAACAATGCCCGACTCATAACAAATCGGGCGTTTACCAGCCAATTCAAATTAAACTGATTTTTCGACTTGGCGAAATTCCAATTCAACTTGCGTTGGACGGTTAAATACATTAATCGTCAGCGTTAAGCGCGATTTTTCGTAAAGGACTTCTTCCACCACACCTTTAAAGTCTGTGAATGGACCGTCAATTACGAGTAATTCTTCGCCTGGCTCAAACATCGTCTTAGGACGAGGCGCTTCACCAGTATTGCGTACACGAGCAAGAATCGCATCAGCTTCTTTTTGCGTAATTGGTGCAGGCTTTTCCGCTGTACCGCCGATGAAACCCAATACTTTTGGACATTCTTTAACAATGTGCCAAGTCTCATCATTCATTTCCATTTCGACCAACACATAGCCTGGAAAGAATTTACGCTCTGATTTGCGCTTTTTGCCATCCTTCATTTCCACTACTTCTTCAGTAGGGACAAGGACTTCACCAAAGCTATCGGCTACAGCGCTGCGCTGGATTCGATCATTAAGTGAGCGTAACACCTGTTTTTCATAGCCTGAATAGGCATGAATAATGTACCAACGTTTCATAGCTCTCTTACCCGATAAAAAACTTCATTAACCAGCCTAAAATATAGTCAAAGCACCATAAAACAATAGATGCAATAACAACTACCGCAAGAACTTGCCAAGATGTGGTCACAGTCTCTTGCTTTGTAGGCCAAGTCACACGTCGCAACTCAATCCGCGCATCTTTCAATAAACGGATAAAGCCTTTGCCTTGATGGGTGGCGTATAATAAACCTAAAGCCACGATGATACAAGCCAAAATTACCCCAACGCGCACCCAAACATCATTTGCAGGCGCCCAATACGCTGGCAGATGCTGATTCGCAAGCATTGCTCCGACCAATAAAATTAAGGCAGCCACCCATAGAACAATATCTACAAGGGAACCAGAATTTACAACTTCAGCTGAATTATTTCTTTGGGGAATTGGCGCGTCGCTCAATGCGTCACGCGATTTATCATTCGACATTTTTGTACTCGTCGTAGGATTCGCGACTTATTATATGACCAGTTTAGCCAGCATCAAGCTTCTTTTTGAAAAATTTGGCAGGCCAGGAGGGACTCGAACCCCCAACATTCGGTTTTGGAGACCGACGCTCTACCAATTGAACTACTGACCTGCAGAATAAATCGAGAGCCTAAGCCCTCGATTTATTTTTACAACTTGTATTATGCAGTAACTTTAGCCACTACACCAGCACCAACTGTACGGC
>NZ_JAPEQW010000105.1:0-978 GCF_026168575.1 Acinetobacter entericus | reverse complement strand
GCCTAACTTAAATAAAAATGTCTCCGACAAACCCGGTACGGTTCAGTTGCCTTTGTTAATTCTCAACAAGCCCTAGTAAATGTTGATCATAAAATTCATTCGGTGTTGCCTTATTCAAACTTAAATGAGGACGTATCATGTTATAAAGATCCAAATATTCAGCAATTGATTGTTTCGCTTGTTTAACCGTATCGTAAGCCTTCAAATAGACTTCAGAGATGGATCCGGAAATTTGAACAACTCCTATAAGTGATACTCTGCTCCTCAAATGATGTTATAAACAACAATATAGGGCGTGTTTTATAGCCGGTAGACCAACAACAAATCATTCACACGACTTTAAGGCTAAGGTAGCACTTGCTGAGATCAAAGCAGAAAAAACACTTGCTGAATTGAGTTCTGAGTTTGATGTTCATCAAAACCAAATTATTGACTGGAAAAATCAATTAATCTCAGCTTCCTCGCAAGCTTTCGATCAATCAAAAGCTCCATCAGAACCCCCCATTGATCTTAAAAAGCTACATGCAAAAATCGGTGAGCAAGCATTAGAAATTGATTTTTTAGAAGGTGTGTTGAAGAAACTGANTCAGCTTCCTCACAAGCTTTCGATCAATCAAAAGCTCCATCAGAACCTCCCATTGATCTTAAAAAGTTACATGCAAAAATCGGTGAGCAGGCATTAGAAATTGATTTTTTAGAAGGTGTGTTGAAGAAACTGGGCCGCTTCAACCACAAAAGTTAATCGATCACTCACTTCAGATTTCAGTATCTAAACAAGCTAAGTTACTGAAAGTCTCTCGTGGTTGTTATTATTATCGCCCAAAACCTGTTAGCTCATCAGATCTGAAGCTGATGCGATGTATTGATGAATTACATATGCAATATCCTTTTGCAGGCAGTCGTATGATGCGTGATTTGTTGAATCGTCAAGGGCATCATATAGGACGACGTCATACACGTACTTTAATGAAGAAAATG
>NZ_JAPEQW010000104.1:0-1039 GCF_026168575.1 Acinetobacter entericus | reverse complement strand
GGCTTTGTTGCACAAAGCTATTCTTGAAGGCTTCTTCAGTAATATAATTTCCAGATGAAGAAGCCTACACCTAAAATCTATCGTACAACCAATTGGTCCTCGTATAACCAAGCTTTAATCAAGCGAGGAAATATTTCAATCTGGTTTGATCCTAAGACGCAATGGTATGCACAACCACAAGGCAAGCAAGGACGAAATCAAACTTATTCCGATACAGCGATTCAATGCTGTTTAATGATCAAATCTCTATTCCGTCTTTCTTTACGTATGGTTACTGGCTTTGTTCAAAGCCTGATTAAACTCTGTGGCTTGAATTGGACAGCACCAGATTACTCCACCCTTTGTAGACGACAAAAGCATATTGATATTGCGATAAGCTATCAGAAAAGTCATGATGGGTTACACCTACTTGTCGACTCTACGGGTTTAAAGTTTATAGGTGAAGGCGAATGGAAGCGTAAAAAACATCAGCCTGAATACCGTCGGCAATGGCGTAAACTGCATATTGGTATAGATGCTGAAACACTGCAAATACGTGCCGTTCAGCTTACTACAAATAATGTCAGTGATTCACAAGTACTAGGTGATTTACTGGATCAAATTCCACTAGATGAGCGAATAGATTCTGTCTATACCGATGGCGCGTACGACACGAAGTGCTGCAGAAAAGTGATTTCAGATCGTCAAGCACATGCAGTAATTCCACCCAGAAAGAATGCCAAGCCCTGGAAAGATTCTAAAATAAGTTCAATAGAACGAAATGAGTTACTTCAAACGGTTAAACATTTAGGTAGAACCCTATGGAAAAAATGGTCGGGTTATCACCGTCGTAGTTTGGTGGAAACCAAGATGCATTGCATCAAATTATTAGGTGATAGGCTGACGGCAAGACATTTTCAAAGTCAGGTCAATGAAATTCATGCGCGTGTGGCAGTTCTGAATAGATTTACGGAATTAGGTAGACCTCGCACCCAAGTTGTGTCTTAAATTTGAATGGATTGGGGAGAACTCAGCTTTTGAATGTTTATGCAACAAAGCC
>NZ_JAPEQW010000103.1:0-1088 GCF_026168575.1 Acinetobacter entericus | reverse complement strand
CAGGATAGTTGAAGTAAACGATTCCGTTTTCTCTTACACCGCCCTAAAAAATCCGCAAGACTGCAGAAAAAATAAATCTGCTTTTCATTTTTAATGATCAATACATTCTTTTAATGTATCCCGATACGGCCATTCTTCCTGATAATGAAGTGCGCAGCGCTGATTTTAAGCCAATTCAACTGTAAACCTTTTGGTCTATCAATCTTTTTGAATTTAATGATATTTATATCACGCATTGTGCTTTTTTATTTTTATGGGTTTTTATTAATCATTTAAGAACAAAATGAGAGTGCCGTTAAAACTATTGGTAAAATTTAGACAGAGCATCATACAGGCAGAATAATAATGACCGCATATGATTTGGAAATCAGGCACCCGCACCATCATTCGGATGATGAAGCAGAGTTTTTTGAAGAAATGTCTGCACAAGAAATCATGGAAAAATTTAATGCGATGAACTGGAAACAGCTGCAGATTTTAATGCTGCAGATGCGGGGCGGGAAAGCCGAATTTACAGTCACAGACAATACGCAGAATTTGGCCGTTCAAATCAGCTTGATTGAAATGCCGGAAACCGAGGCGCTGACTTTTAATTTTGAAAGCGATATTGAGGTCAGCGTAGAGCAGTCTAATTTATTTGGCTTTTTAAAATACAGTAAAGCGGTTGATATTGCATTTCAGGGTTTGAATTTAGCCGCCGCGCGTCATTTGCTGGATGCCTTTACGCATCAGGAACTGGATGTCATCCGCAAGCTTTATTTACAGCCTGACAAAACGTCCGCCGCTGAATAAGCTGTAATTCAGATGCAGTTAGGCTGTTCGCCAAGGCGCTGAAAACTGTCATGGAGATTCAATTATTGCAGCTGATTTTCTAGAAGCCTGCATTGAATAAAATTCCTTTAATAGCTTTATATTTGCATTAAAAAAATGCTTTAGAGCTTAAAATAGGAAATATTTTTCAATCATTAGTGAAATTTGGGAAAAATTCTCATAATGCGCTGTAATTCTGCGGTTTCAGGGAAACAATCCCGCAGCCTGTTCATTACTATAGATCTCAAGGGTGTGACAGAGATCGAAAAGAGCAGCAT
>NZ_JAPEQW010000102.1:0-1090 GCF_026168575.1 Acinetobacter entericus | reverse complement strand
GTGGGCAATAACTGAAAAATCTTGCTTGGATGCGATCAATGAATTGTGCGGGCACATTGAAGCGGGTGTGCGCGTTAATCGTCAAACTGGGCTTTATGAGATGATTCTATTTCGCGACGATTGGTTTAGCGATGATGAAATACACTCTCTAGCAGTGAACAAGATTAAAAGCATGTCGCTTGAAGTTGCAAATGCGGATGAGACTATTAATCAGCTTAATGTGAGCTATTACAATCGTGACGCAATCAAAGATTCATCTTTCTCGGTTGCAGAAAGCGCATCAATTCGAAATTTGAATGGCCGTGTAAATGCTGAAGATGCAGACTTTCCATATTTCATGAATCAGCGTAATGCTGCGGTGGTTGCACAGTGGAAATTAAAACAGATGTCATCGCCGGTCTGGAGCGGGTCATTCACAACTGCTGCATATGAAGCGCGGAAGTGGAATCGCTACGACTTGCTTAAATTGGCTTGGCCGCGCAAATGGCAAGGCACAATTACTGTTCGTATTATGAAAATCAATCTTGGGACGGGTACTGATGTTTCAATTGATTTTGTAGAAGTGGTGCAATATTCAAGCGAGCTTTCTTCAAATATTGTGATAGATACGCCGATTGATGTTGCGCCTTTGCCGCCTCAACCGTGTCAGTATGAACCATTTGAAATGCCATATTATTTGGCTGTCATGGCGCTTGGGCAGCGGCAGGTAGATGATGAACTGGCTTATGAAAATAATTATGGCTTGGTTGGAGTTGTAGCTGAAAAGCCGCAAAACAATTCTCTATATGCCGTGATGATGACGCAGTCCGGCACAGCGGGTGAGGGTTGGCTTCGTGCTGCAACAATTGATTATGAACCAGCTGGTGAGCTTGACCAATCTATTTCTAAAACATCGATTAGTTTTACAGTGAAAAATAGCACTGCGATTGCAAATGTAGCAGCTGGAACATTGATTAAATGCGGCAGTGACTGGATTGGGACGAAAGGCGAATGGATGGTGTTTCAGAGCGTTGATCTAGACACTAGCGTTGTAAGTGTTAAGCGCGGTGCTTTAGATTCACTGCCGCAGGCTTGGGGTATTTATACAAAG
>NZ_JAPEQW010000101.1:0-1090 GCF_026168575.1 Acinetobacter entericus | reverse complement strand
GTGGGCAATAACTGAAAAATCTTGCTTGGATGCGATCAATGAATTATGCGGGCACATTGAAGCAGGACTGCGTGTTAACCGTCAAACTGGCTTGTATGAAATGGTTTTGTTTCGTGACGATTGGTTTACAGATGATGAAATTCATTCTTTAGCAGTGAGCAAGATTAAAAGCATGTCTCTTGAAGTTGCAAATGCAGATGAGGCTATTAATCAGCTGAATGTCAGCTATTACAACCGCGATGCAATCAAAGATTCATCTTTCTCAGTTGCTGAAAACGCGTCAATTCGCAACTTGAATGGCCGCGTGAATGCTGAAGATGCTGATTTCCCATATTTCATGAATCAGCGCAATGCTGCGGTTGTAGCGCAATGGAAATTAAAACAGATGTCATCGCCCGTTTGGAGCGGATCATTTACAACTGCTGCATATGAAGCGCGAAAGTGGAATCGCTACGACCTGCTTAAATTGGCTTGGCCGCGCAAATGGCAAGGCACAATTACTGTTCGTATTATGAAAATCAATCTTGGGACGGGTACTGATGTTTCAATTGATTTTGTAGAAGTGGTGCAATATTCAAGCGAGCTTTCTTCAAATATTGTGATAGATACGCCGATTGATGTTGCGCCTTTGCCGCCTCAACCGTGTCAGTATGAACCATTTGAAATGCCATATTATTTGGCTGTCATGGCGCTTGGGCAGCGGCAGGTAGATGATGAACTGGCTTATGAAAATCATTATGGTTTGGTTGGTGTTGTAGCTGAAAAGCCGCAAAACAATTCTCTATATGCTGTGATGATGACGCAGTCTGGCACAGAGGGAAATGAGTGGCTTCGAGCTGCAACGATTGATTATGAGCCGGTAGCTGAGCTTGACCAATCCATTTCAAAAACATCGACCAGCTTTACAGTAAAAAACAGCAGTGCCATTGCAAATGTGGCAGCTGGAACGCTGATTAAATGCGGCAGCGATTGGATTGGCACACCAGGCGAATGGATGGTTTTTCAAAGCATTGATTCATACAGTGGTGTTGTCAGCGTGAAGCGTGGTGCTTTAGATTCACTGCCGCAGGCTTGGGGTATTTATACAAAG
>NZ_JAPEQW010000100.1:0-1157 GCF_026168575.1 Acinetobacter entericus | reverse complement strand
GAGCGTTAATGCAAGTAACATAATCACGGCTACATTATACGAAATATTGTATTTTAAGGCTTTGATTCCATTATGTTTTTCTTAGCCAAAGGCTTAACACTGAAAATTTGCATTTGAGCGCCGAACTTTGTTTGTGACTCTACAAACTGAATTTCTACTTCCTGAGCGTTGTCTGCGCACTCAGCCAAAACAGCTTCGATCTGTTCGACTGGCATAACGCCTGCTGCTGGAGACAAGTTGTAACGCTGTGGTGAAAATACTGTTGTAGACAGATAAACCTTCTCTTTACCGTCTTTTTCGGTGCGGTAAACAGATGGCAAAATGGTGCGTGTATTAAATTGAACTTGCATGGTTAAAGCCTCCTCAGGCAACTAAATGTAAACCCGATTTCGGGCTGTATTGTGAAACTGGAATTTGATAATCAGACGGCTGTTGGTCGCACATCTTGAGTTCGAACATGCGAACAAATGGAATGACTTTGCCGTTTGGATTCTTGGCAAGGTTCTGTAAATGACCCAATGAAATTTCACAGTCTAAAAGCGAGTTTAGAGACTTGTGATATTGAGCTTTGCTATATATTTTCTGAGTTGCTGATAAACCCATTTGACGAACCAATGAATAAAATTTCATAGCATTCATTGCTTTGGTATAACTTGGTTTACCTGTTTTGGTATAAGTAACTAGCTTAGATTTAAGTAAATCTAAGATTTCTCCATCAGACGAAAAATTCATATATTTACCCTTCATTGTGTCTAGGATCGGGTCAAAAGCTACGTGCCAGAGGCGTAGCAATAATTCTGGCTGTTCATGTTGCAACTTGATTAACTGAAATAAATTTGACGGATAACCGTTTTTAGTCAGATAGGTTTTACAAATACGAGCTTCAAGACGTAAAACGGCATTCGCAAAAGGCAAAGCATCATGCATAGCCATTACAAGCGACTTAGAGCGCATACAGCCCTTATCTGCTTGTTTCTGAATCTTATTTAACTGGCTTTTTACTTCTTCAAATTTGCCATAGGCTTTAGGTCGAACACTGGCAGCATCATTGCCCCAAGTAATGTAGTTTTCATATTTAACTTGGCGTGCTTTACGGTGTCCCGAAGCAAGATTAGAGGTGGTTCCACTTGTTTGAACAACTAAAAGCGTATTTATAA
>NZ_JAPEQW010000099.1:0-1231 GCF_026168575.1 Acinetobacter entericus | reverse complement strand
GACTTGAGTAAGATTTGAGGGACTGGGTATGAATGCAGCGGCAGAAAAATTTGAACACTTTGAATGGCTGACAAAGGGCATTACTGCTAAGTCGCCTCAATTTGGTGATGAGGGCCATGGTACAGGAGCAAAGCCATTGGATTATCAAGATCGACTTGGAGCGATTGCAGCGATGGAAACACAGCTCGAAAAGGCTGTAACTTCTGTCATTATTTTTGGTGAGCAAGCCAAGAGTGATTATGAATTTATCCGCAATCATTTAGCTAAGATTATGATGAATGGGGCGTATGAGGATAAGCGCCGCGAGCCTGAGCATATTGCAATTTATCATTTGTCTTGGCTGGTGGCTGGGATGGTTATAGCATTCGCTTTAGATCCTGAGCATGAAGCAAATTTTACAGCAAAAGGCAGGTTGCATTTAGCGGCTGGCGTTAAGACACATCAAATGACACTAAAAGCCTATGACCGCACATGGAAGCAATACGAAAACATGATGATCATTGCGCTTGAGATGTCAATTAAGTGCGCAGCCACAGCTATTAAAAAGTATAAAAAAAATACTTACAAGGAGGTAAGAATTTAAAGGTGGTAAAATTTTTCTCATTAAGCTATAGTTTAACTATACTGGTCGTATTACGGTTTGACCAACAAAGTTTCCAAAGCTCATCTTATGATGGGTTTTTTTTAGGATTCAAAGTTTATATACCTGTCTTCCCATAAGGCGGGTATTTTTTTGCGAAAAAATCAAGTAAAATAAGATGTTGTCTTAGAACACAAACTTGTATCGGCGCAAAAGAAACAAGTTAAAGCCCGGCTATATAACGCGGGCTTTTTTAATGCCGGCTGTTTAATCCTTATTGGTTTAAAAATGAATCCAGCCGGCGCCCAAATTTGGGAGATTCACATGCTCCAATTCTTAAAATGTCTTTTCGGCTTTCATGGTGCAATAGAAATCGATTACACGATTGATGATGAAGAAATCAAAGTGTGCCGTGATTGCTTGAAAGAAGTTAAATAGTTTCTCCATTGCCGAACGAATTACGGCATATAAAACCCCGCTCAATATGCATTATTGGCGGGGTTTTTCTTTTCTTATTTGGTGGTTGGTATGCGTAACGCCAAACGTTTAGCTGATATTAGGATGCTGCCGTGTGTTCGTTGCGGTAATCCAGATTCACAAGCTGCCCATTCAAATAGCGCAAAGCACGGCAAGGGCCGAGGCATTAAAGCA
>NZ_JAPEQW010000098.1:0-1253 GCF_026168575.1 Acinetobacter entericus | reverse complement strand
AGTATCACTTATAGGAGTTGTTCAAATTTCCGGATCCATCTCTATTGGCCATGTAATCTAAAACTGGTTGAACCATGTTCTGATGTGGCAATCTGAATAAATACGTCGTGTCGACGCATAAAACCTCAGTGTTATCTATATCTAAAATGCCCGATAGCTTAGGAAATGCCTCAAAGAACATACCAAGCATATGAAATGCACCAAGTTCTATAGATTCAAAACCGAAAACATTGTGCCCTTGTAAAAGCTTGAGTGGAGATGCTTTTAATTCAACATAAGGAACCGTGTTCATGGTGTTTGTATAAAACTTAACTGCCATGTCGGTGTAGTCACTTGGTAAAGCTTCATAAGGGTGATACAAGTCCCCTGTTATGGTCTGTCCGTCATCAGTCTTACTTACATGACGAGTTGCTGCAGGAACTCCATAGTCGCGGATATCACCATTAAAAGTATGGTGATTATCAAAACTGCGTACAAACGCAAGATTGATTGGAATCGCTAAACGGAGGAAATCGAGCATATGAAATCACAAATTCATAAATCACTTTTAACACATAAAAACATAAATCACATGTGAATTCAATCACAAATCACAAATTCATTTAGAATTAAGTGATTTTAAAAGGACTAAGCAATGGCTAAGACATTCCGTTTCACAGATGAAGAAGAACAAGCGCTTAATGAAGTAGCTTTGAAGTTGAATAGAGATTTAGTTAAAGCTGGTAAAAAGCCGCTAAGAGATACTGAGATATTCCATGAAATCATCAAACAAACTTTGCTTGATGGAATAATTGAAGTAAACAGAGATGGAAACATAAAAGTAGAAACAAAAAACTGAAAATGGTGATCAAAATACAAGCAAATATATGCTTAAATGCGAACCATTCTTATTAAGGCTGAAACCCTTGATATATATAGCTCATAGAGCAAATGTCGAAAAACTTTCGAGACTCAGGCACACTATTAGACAGTAGTGTGCCTCCTCAAAAATGCTCAATCCGTCGGTCGAACGTCCCTCCTCCCTCCGTCAATCGCATAGACCGATGTCGTATAATGCGGATTGATGTTAAATGCACTTCTCTGCCCTCTGCGATCCTAGCAACATTGACAAATAAAAAGCCCACTGGAGAGATTTACCAATGGGCTTTTTATTTGTAGCAATGTGAAGTGCAAATAACATAATCACGGCTACATTATACGAAATGTTGTTGTTAGAACCCATTTAAAGTGTCTATATTCTCACCAATAAAAAT
>NZ_JAPEQW010000010.1:0-148769 GCF_026168575.1 Acinetobacter entericus | reverse complement strand
TTTAAATAGAGTTCAGCTGCCTGCGCGCATGCTTCAATGCGGTGCGAAGGCCTTCTTCTAAGGTCGGATGATAGAAAGGTTTTGTCAGAACCGCATCAACAGTGAGCTCTTCCGCAATGATCCAGGTCAATAAATGTGCGAGATGTTCTGCAAATTCAACAAATAGCTCGGCACCTAAGATTTTTCTTGAAATTTTATCGACGTAAATCTCGGCTGCGCCTTTATTTTTTCCAAGAACCAGCGCCCGGCCTTGTTTTTCATAAGATACAAGACCTGTTACAAATTCAATATTATTGCTTTTAAGTTTTTTAAAGCTCTGCCCGACCGTTGCCATTTCTGGTGAGCTGAAAACAATGCCTAAGGGGGTAAGCATTTTTATTGATTGAATCTCAGGAAAATTTAAAGCATTGTGAATGGCGGCTTTTCCTTCATGCGATGCTTCGTGCTGAATCGGTGTGGTCGTTTTCGCATCGCCAATAATAAAAATAGGATAATGAAGCAGCTGCTTCGTCTGATCATCAACAGGGATATTTCGCAGATCAGTAAATGCATCATTAATGTTTTCCAGCTTGAGATGCTGTAAATTACTGTCCCGGCCAGTCGCTGAAAGTACGTAATCAGCAATTAACAGACATTCGGAGCCATTTTCCTCATATGTAATTTCAACGCCTGATTGAGAACTTTCAACTTTTTTTGGCAATACTTCAAACTTAATGTCTAGTTCAGCCTGTAATTCTTTTTGAGCCAGCATTTGAAGATTCGGGCTGGTTAATGTCCCGACTTTTCGGCTGCGAGCAAATATCGTAGTTTTAACACCAAGCCTGTGCATAGCTTGCGCCAGTTCTATCGCAATAACGCCGCTGCCGATAACGGCCAATGATTTTGGCAATTCGGGCAATTCAAAAATATCATCTGAAGTAATCAGCCGGTCTTTAAGCGCTGATTTCCATTGAGTATTAAATGAGGGGGTGGATCCAACAGCAATGATGAAAGACTTAGCTTGATAAGTGGAATTGTTGACTTGTACTGTATTGGCATTAATAAAAGAGGCATGTCCAGAAATTTTATGCGATGCTTCCCAGCTATTTACGTCTTTTAATGTGGCTGCTGTAAAACGGTCTCGCAACTCTCTTACATGAGGCATGACATTTATTGTATTGATATTGGCTTCTATCTTCAAAGCGACTTCTGCCGCATGCTGAATGTCATGCATTCGGTTTGCAGATGATATGAGTACTTTGCTGGGCATGCAGCCAACACGCGCACATGTGGTATCCCAAGGGCCATCATTAATGATGAGTATATTTTGTGTATGCTTTATTGCTTCTTTATAAGCCGCAATACCTGCCGTTCCAGCACCAATAATGATAATGTCGAACATATTGAACTCCTTGTGAATTGTTGGGCTTAGATCTAAAAACATTTGTAATGCTTTTGTTTACATAAAGCAGCAACTATGATTACATATCCAGCAATAAATATTTATAACGAGCTTAAAAATTGATGAGGGTTTTGGGGATTTCCATGGAAAAGAAACAAATTGGTTTAAAATTATCAGCTGTTGCTTTGGCTGTATTGCTGGCAAGTTGCGGAGGCGGCGGCAGTGATGGGTATTATAATCAGCAATCAAGCGGCAGCACAGGCTCTTCAACTAATCCTAATACAGGTGAAGCCGTTAAATCTCTGAATGCTAGCGCAATTCAGCTGAAAGATTTGAATGGCAATTCGACTGCGGTTATTACAGCAGAGGGTGTAACAGCTACTGTAAAAGTGACAGATCAGTCTGGAAATGGCGTCAGTGGAGCAATCGTAACATTTACTTCAACTGGTGGCGTCACTTTTGGCAGTTCCAATGGTGCGGTAGTGACTAATGCAAATGGCGAAGCAACTATTTCAGTAACACCTGAAAATTTGAGCAGTACAGGCGCCTACAAAATTTCAGCAGGTGCTGAATATGATGGGAATACTGCCACAGCGAAAGATGCAGTCTTTAGTTTACAGTCATTAAATGTTGTCTTATCGAATATATCTGCTGCCGCTGCTAGTCTTTCATCAGGCGCGTCTACGAATATTACTTTAAAAACTTTAAATCAAAATTCAGATGCTCAAAATAATGTAACGGTAAACTTTACAGCAAGCTGCGGTACATTTGATCCAGCATCGGTTATTTCATCAAATCAAGGCAATGTGATTACTTCATATAAAGCTATTGCTGCGAATGGCGATTTATGTGAAGGCCCAGTTGTTGTTACAGCATCTTCGCCTAGCAGCTCATCTTCTGTTACAACGACACTGAATATTGCCGCAGTAGCCGCTGATTCCCTTGTTTACACAACGACTAATGATGTTAATCTGGGTATTAAAAGCAGCGGGTCAGCAGCATCTAGTTCTATTGAGTTCACGCTGTATGCCAATGGTGTCCCAGCACGCGATAAAGACGTTGAGGTCTCTTTGGAAAAAGCGCCAAATGATCTTCATTTTGTGACATTGAATAACCGCGCTACCCAAACATTAAAAAGTGATTCTAAAGGTAAAATTGTTGTTAATTTATATCCAGGCAATATCCCTGGCCCTGTAGAGATTAAAGCAACATTGGTAGCATCTCCAACAGTGTCCGCAATTTCTAAAGGCGTTAAAGTATCTTCTGGCCGTGTGACGCAGGAAGGGGTTAGCCTATCTGTTTCTAAACAATCCTTACGTACAGATATTGATGGTGATGTTGCAACGATTGTTGCTCGGATGCGTGACCGTACAGGCAACCCTGTACCCAAAGATACGGTTATCAGTTTTGTCAGCGAAGGCGGTAAAGTTGATTCAAACTGTATGACGGATGATAACGGTGTTTGCTCTGTTACTTTAACTACTCAGAACCCTCGACCATTAGACAACCGTGTAACTGTTTTAGCTTATGTTGAAGGTGATAAGGATTATAAAGATATTGATGGTGATAATTTATATACAGCAGGCACGGATATTTTAACTGAGAATATTGGTGATTTCTTCAGAGATGATGATGAGAACACTTTATATACAGTGGGTGAGTTCCTGTATAAGAAAGCTGCAGGTGCTTTGCAGTGTCTTTCGACTAAACCAACGCCAACACCGCTTATAGTTCAGCCTAATATTCCGAATACATGTGACAACAACTTAAGCGGCGTTTTACGCCAGCAAATTCTATTTGCATTTGCGCATGACACTCCGACTTATGTGTGGGGCAGCGGCTTTGACAGTAATGGGTTCATTACAAGCGGTTCGGGCAATTTCAGCTTCCAGGTGTTTGGCAACTCGCAAAAAACGGTGCCAATGCCATCTCAAACTCAGATCTCTGTTGAAGTGAAAGATAATACTAATTCAAATAACCTAGCATGTGAAGCGGTTATCAGAGCGGGCAGTGTGCCTGTGCCGAATGCAATGAATTTATTAACACCAAGCACATTCGCAAATACTGGAAATAGCCTAGTGAATTACACAGTGCGTTTGACAGGCTGTGCTGCTGGAGATGATGTAAAAGTCATTTCAAGTGTTCCTGGCGGTAAGAGCGTAACATCTTGGTTAGATATTAAATAATGTAAGCATAAAAAACAGCGCTTCGGCGCTGTTTTTTATTCAAGGATTCTAAACGCGATTTAAATGGATGTTCCAACACTGACACCAACCGTTGGGCGGATATTCATAGAGTTGCAGCCGCAAACAGCAAGCGTGCAGATGAAAATCAAAAGTAATTTATTCATGCAGTAAACCTTGAGCTTTAGCCTGATTAAACAGCGCAGCAGAGCGTGAGCCGCTTTTGCAAATCATCAGGATGGGTTTAGGCAGTTCTTGATAATATTTGGCAAATTCAATAATGTCTGTTTGAGAAATTTTACCGCTGGTTACTGGCTGATAAATCACGCTGACTTGCGACTTTTCCGCAATATTGCGCAACTCATTCACGGTAACAGTATTGCCTTGCTCTTGGTCAGGGCGGTTCACAATCACAGATTTAAAATGATGCTGCTTTAACAAAGTGCTGAACTTATCAGCAGTCATTTGTCCTGCTACGCTGAGCTTGCTATTCAGCGCAGTACTGTTATTCTCAGCCATAGCGGGAAATGAACACAGTAGCGATGCACTCAATAGCAAACTTCTCAGGAGCGGCTTAGTCATCGAGCAAATCCATCTGTTTGGCCAGCTGATACAAATTATTAGAACGGTTTCCTGTACGGCAGAACATCAGTACAGGTTTTGGCAATTCATTGAAGTGATTAGCAAAAGCACGAACATCGACCTCAGTAATTTGACCGGCAACTACGGGCTGATAAACATAGTCGAGGCCTGCTGCGCGGGCAGCTTCCTCAATTTGAGCGCTTGTTGGCTGCTCAGGGCCGCCTTCCATATCGGGGCGGTTGTTGATAATGGATTTAAAGCCTTTTTCAATCACTTGTGTTACATGTTCAGGGCCGATTTGACCAGCAAAGCCAACATTTTCGCTCATCGTGTCACTCCATAATTTAAATAATAGAATTATGCTTTATGATAGCATTAAGCCTTAATATCAGCTTGATGTATTGAAATATTTATAAACGATTACAACCATAAAAAACATCTGGAGCAATTATGCATGCTTATACTGTTGGGCCGCTGTATGTTAAAAGCGGGCAAGAGGTGATCGCTGCAGATTTCTATCGGCCAAAGACCGTGCAGAAGCCAGGTGTCATTATTATGGCGCATGGCCTTGCATGCTTGCGCCAATTTAAACTCGTTCAATTTGCCCAGCGTTTTGCGCAGGCTGGCCATGCGGTTGTCCTGTTTGATTACCGCTATTGGGGCGGAAGCACTGGCCGTCCAAGGGAATTGGTCTCGCTGCAGGCGCAGCTGGAAGATTGGCGGACGATGCTGATGCATGTCGCGCAGCGCAAATCAATTGACAGCCGTAAAATTGTGCTTTGGGGAATTTCCTTAAGTGCAGGCTATGTGCTGGATATTGCATCTGAAAATAAAAACATTCAGGCGGTGATTGCTTTGAATCCTTTTGTGGATGGCGCTGAAAGCGCGAAGCAGTACCCGCTGCCGCTGCTGCCCAAAGCATTAAAAATATCCAGTCAGGATTATATGGGCGCAAAAGTTGGCATGCAGCCGAAAAGCCTGCCGGTTGTTTCAGAACAGGAGCTGTGCTTTGTTCCTGTTGCCGGCGCATATGATGGCTATCAGTCTATTCTGCATTCCGATTATTACTGGAGCGGTGAAATACCGGCAAGGGTCTTCTTTAATTTAATCCGTTACCGGCCCATGCAAAATTTGAGACGCATTGCTGTGCCGGTGCTGTATATCGCGTCAAAGCAGGACAGTTTAATTCCTTTAGAAATCAGCCGCGAAGCCGCCACTAATATTGCGCCTTATGCAGATTATCATGAATGGGAAATGCAGCATTTTGACATTTATCATGGAAAATGGTTTGAAAAAGCGGTAGCGGTTCAATTAGACTTTTTGAATCAACATATTGGAGACGGCTAAATGATTATTGTATGCCCAGCCTGCAGCGCTAAAAATCGAGTGCCAGAAGATAAGCTTTCGGCCAGTCCAGCATGCGGGCAATGCCATAACAACTTGATTCCGCTTGCGCCTATTGAGTTGAATGAGCAGAACTTCAGCAGTTTTATTACGCATAGTGATCTGCCTATTTTGATTGACTTATGGGCGGAGTGGTGCGGGCCATGTAAAATGATGGCGCCGCATTTTGCACAAGCGGCGAAGCTGTACCCGAATGTGGTTTTCGCTAAAATTAATACGGAAGAGAACCCGAGGCTCAGCAGCGCTTTTAATGTTCGAAGCATTCCGACCCTAGTTTTAATGAATAAAACCAGCGAAATTGCTAGAATAAGCGGTGCGTTACGATCCAGTGAACTGCAAAAGTGGCTGGATCAACAATTAACTGCCCAAAAGTAAATCAGGGCTTGGAGTGACTGTGTCAGATTCTCATGTAAAACCGGAGGGAACCCTATCCCTTCAAACGATTGCAATGCCGGCAGATACTAACTGGAGCGGTGATGTTTTCGGCGGATGGATTGTGTCGCAAATGGACTTGGCTGGAGCAATTCATGCTGAACGCTTCAGCAAAGGACGCTGTGCGACTATCTCGATTAACCAAATGACATTTTTGGTTCCGGTAAAAGTGGGCGATGTGATCAGCTGCTATACTAAAATACTAAAAGTCGGCAATACTTCAATTCAAATGCAAATTGAAGTGTGGGACAGCCATGACAGTTCTCGTGATCCAATCCGGGTAACTGAGGGCGTATTTACCTTTGTTGCCGTCGATGTCAAAGGAGCTAAGCGTCAAATTCCTGATGAAGTGAAAGAAAAATTTGCAGCGAAACATGCATAAAAAAATCAGCTGAAATATCAAAAAGCCAGTTCATATACTGGCTTTTTTTGTGCAGATAAAACGGGTTAGAACATGGTGTTACTATTGGCGCTGTCTGCAGGCACATCCTGCTGTACATCCCAATGCTCTACAATTTTGCCATTTTCTACACGAAAAATATCAACAATTGCTGCGCCCTTGTCGTGGTCGTTTTCGGTAGAAAGCACATGTAAAAAGACCAAATCGCCTTCAGCAGCAGCGCGCTTAATGACGCTTTTGGCTTGAGGGTTTTCCTTAAAGTGCTGCGTGAAATAATTGACAAATGGCGCTTTGCCATCCGGCACATGCGGGTTGTGTTGAATATACTGATTGCCAATATAGCGGTCAGCATAGGCTGCCACTTGATGCTTTTGAAATACGCCTTCATAAAAGTCGGTGACTGTTTTCTTGTTTTCAGCGGCTTGATCAGCGAAGGACAAGGTGCTGACGGCAGTTCTTGCTATAGATGGATTTTGACTGCAGGCAGACAGCAGGGGAATGGCTGTCAATAATAATGCAGAGGTCAGAATCAATTTTCTCATTGTTTGGCTCTAGGAATTTTAGATATATGCCTATGTTGAGCTGAAGCAGATGTTTTAAATAGAAGAATTCTGTTTGTGCGAAGTACAGGATCAGTAACAATAAAACTTACCTAAAGGTAAGTTTTATTTACATTTTAAGAAAATTCTGCTTGGCTATTCAGCTTTTCTTTTTGAGATGGGATTTGGCGACCCATGCCCAAAGCATTTCACATTTGACTGGCTCTTCGCCAGATTCATCCTGGATAGTCACACTCACTAAAGTTTCGCCTCTTTCTGTACTCTGCATGAGTTTTTGCTGCTCTGCAGTTAAAGTTGCTGTTGCTGTCATGGCGCCTTTGCTTGGGCGTTTAAAATCAGCCTTCATGCTTTTAATCAGTACAATGGCGCTGTCCGGAACATTCATGGCAGTCACAAAACCTGTTGCGGTTTCCGCAAGGAGCGCCATCGCGCAGGCATGCAGCTGGCCAATATGGTTTTGCATGGCTTTATGATTAGCCAAGCTTACCGTTACCTGTGAAGCGTTGACTTCAATGTAACGGATTTTGGCTGTGCCGACCATGGGAACGATACGGCCAAAGGCTTTTGACCACAGCGCAGTGCGAATGCCTTGCGGGAATCTGGCGGTGCTGTGCACCAGTTTAGATAAACGGTTGCGCTGAGTCATGTGATCCTCTGCTTGGCAGAGTATCTGCCTTAGTCTTTAAAGTTATTGAATTGCAATGGTACGCCAAATTGCTGCTCTTTTAGGAACGCCATAATTTGCTGTAAAGTATCGCGCTTTTTATCGGTTACACGGATTTTGTCGCCTTGAATAGAAGACTGCACTTTAATGCCGCTTTCTTTAATGGCTTTATTAATTTTTTTTGCAGTATCAGAGTCAAGGCCATCTTTCAGTTTAATCACTTGAATGACATTTTTGCCTGAAGCGGTCATTTTCTGCGGGTCAAGCGCTTGGATATCGACTTTACGCTTAAAGAAATGGCTCTCCAGCATGCTGTATACTTGTTCGCA
The DNA here is from genome assembly GCF_026168575.1 of Acinetobacter entericus. Classification (NCBI taxonomy): domain Bacteria; kingdom Pseudomonadati; phylum Pseudomonadota; class Gammaproteobacteria; order Moraxellales; family Moraxellaceae; genus Acinetobacter; species Acinetobacter entericus. The sequence goes on along the minus strand of NZ_JAPEQW010000010.1, from coordinate 140,834 downwards.
CTGGAAATCACTTTCGGTACTGATTTTGATTTCTTTGGCTTTTTCATTCAGTTCGATCGAAACGTCTTGACCGCGGAAGTCAAAGCGGGTCGCAATTTCTTTTTGAGTGTTCTGAACTGCATGATTTACTTCAAAAACTTCTAATTCTGAAACAATATCAAAAGATGGCATGGATTAAACCTTTACAAATGGAAAGAATATCTGAGATGCTAGGGATGTTTTCTTCATTTGCCAAGTGTTGTTTACATCAAAGGAGTGCACAATGATCCGTAAGCAAGAAATTACAACATTTGAGTTCCCAGAAAATGCGATTATCTGGGATGTACGCGATTCAAGTGCTTATGCTGAAGCGCATGTTAAAGGCGCGGTAAACCAGCCGATTAACGGTCTTTCAGAAAGCAGCCTAACTCAGGTGTCGACGGATCAGCCCATTTACATTTTATGTGGTGGCGGAAGCAAAGCGCCGCGCGCAGCTGAACTATTAGAGGGTTTTGACAGCGGCCGCGAATATGTCATTTTAATGGGCGGCACTCGCGCCGCTCGTGATGCAGGTTTGCCTTTAGAGCAAAGCAGCTGAGAAAAAAGCGCCGCAAGGCGCTTTTTTTATAGCATTCAATGCTGCATGTCTGGCAAATCCTAAAAATTATTCAGATTGCGGCGGTTTAAAATAAGGCTTTTTCGGTTTGGCCTTTTTACGGAAACGCTGCGCACTCAGCTTTTTCAATAAGCTCGCAGGAATCGGGCTGGCTTCACCTAAAATTTGCGCCGCCAGCGCTTCGCTGCACAGCGGCGCATATAGAAAGCCTTTAGAGCCTAAGCCTGCAAAGGTATAAATTTCCTGATCATCTTCAGCTTTGCCCAGCAGCGGAAAATAATCTTGCGTTTGCGCCCGCACCGATGCGCGGCCTTGCCATGTGTCTGGTGCGGCCAAGGATTGTGCATAGCTTGGAAATACACTGCGGATAAGTTCATAGTTATGCACATGGTCTTCCGGCAGTACAGCATCATCATCACGGTTGGGATAGAACGAAGCGCCTAAGATCAAATGCTTGGCATCCAGCTGCATGCAGTAGCCGCCATAACTGTATGCATGTTCATGCGCTAAAGGCTGTCCAGCGTTTTTCACCCAGCTGACTTGCCCGCGGATTGGCTTCAGCATAGGGCAGTGCTCAAACAGCTGCGCGCTTTGGCGCGCAGCGCAGACAATCACGTGATCGTACTCGCCTAGAAAATCTTGGTTTTGATAGAGCTGAACAGGGAATGTGCGCTGAATTTGAGTAATTTCAGCCTGCTGAAATTGAATCAGCGGATGCTGCAGGATTTGATCACGCAATTGATGCGGAGAAACTGCGCCGGCCTGCAGCAGGTTCAGGCTTGGAAATGCGGTTTCTAAGCCGCTTTCAGCGGCTGTTTCAGCGTGTAAAATCGCTGCTGGATACTGTTCAGCTAAATGCAGCAATTCTTCAGCTTTTTTCAGCGCCAGCTGATGAACTTGAATGGGCCGGAAAGCGGAAAATTTTGAATAGTGCCGCAGGGCATGTTGCCATGACAGCGTCATCAAATGTTCAGCGCTTTGCTCAATCTGACACAGCTTAGGATTCAGCAGTGCAAGAGGATTGCCTGAACCGCCTGCTAAAGGCGCTGACTGGTCAAACAAGGCAATGCGATGGCCGCGCTGAGCAAAAGCCCATGCGCAGCTTAGGCCGGCTATACCGGCGCCAATGATCGCAATTTGGCGCTGTTTAAAAGCGGGCTTAGAGCTGATCTGCGTTTTTTTTTGAGCGCTGGTTTCATCTGTTGGGTGGCTGTCAGCTTCAGGCGGCAGCCAAATGCCTTTCAGCATTTCACGCTTGTGGGCAAAACCGCGCGGGCGGGAAATAGAAATGCCATGCTGTTTTAAGCCGTGCTTCAGGACGCCTGCAACACTGAATGATGCAAACGTGGTGCCGATGTCCGACAAGCGAATAATATGATTTAAAACATTTTCTTCCCACATATCAGGGTTGCAGGACGGCGCAAAGCCATCCAAAAACCAGGCATTGACCTGCTGAGTCCGCGCCATGGCAGGGAAAACGTCATGCGCATCGCCCAGCCACAAGTCAATAGAAAAGCGTTCATCTGGGAAGTTTAAACGGTGGCAGCCAGCGATCGGCTGCGGATACTGTTCAATCAGCTGCTGCGCCAAAGGCTGCAGTTCAGGCCATGCATGCAGCGCGCGGCTTAAGTCTGCTTGAGACAGCGGAAATTTTTCGACAGAAATCACATGTAGGCGGCTGTGATTGTCTGGACGCGCCTGCTGCCAAAGCTGCCAAAGCGCCAAAATATTCAGCCCCGTGCCAAAGCCAGTTTCACCGACACAGAAATATTCAAAATCCTGCAGCTGGGTGAGGCGTTCGGGCAGATCATTGCCGTTTAAAAACACATGGCGTGTTTCCAGCAGCCCGTTGTCTTTAGAAAAATACACGTCGCCAAATTGCTTGGAAACAGGGATATCAATGCCGTCGACTGTTTGCCAGTCCAATTCGGCCGTTTGAATTGCATCAGCCACAGCTCAGCCTTTTACATGATTACGGTTAGCGGTATTTGAGGTCGTTGGGGATTACCATTGGCGGCGGCGTTTGGTGTAAACATAGCTGGCAATCAAAAAGCCAAGCAAAACACCGACAGCAATGGTTGCTGCGCCGTATAGAAACATTTGCGCACTGCGCTCACTTTGCAGCACTTGAACCTGTACGCCCAGATTGTCGTTTTTCAGCTGCAGTTCCTGATTTTGAGCCAAGGCATCTAAGTTGGCTTTTTCCAGCTGCTGCAGGCGGGAGTGCTGATCTTTCACCAGCGCTTTAATCTTGGCATCCTGCAAGGCTTTGTTCTTTGTCAATTGTTCAGCGGTTAAAGGATTTTCTTCCGCCGTCAGCGCATTTGAGGCGCCCTTTGCAGAGAACGGCAAAGTTTTAGGCTTATTGGCTGGCAGGGTTTGCGGCGGGGGTGTTGCAGTCGTTGCTTGCGCAGCAGGGGCAGCAGCAGGAGCCGGAGCCGGTTCAACCGCCCATGCAGCGGTACAAAAAATAGAGAGGCCCAGTAAGCTGGAAACAACGGCACGCATGTCACTTATCCTTGAGGAAAGGCTTTGTTGAAAGGTTTTACGTCAATGTGGCCGTAAACGCCTTCTTTCAGGAACGGTTCTTCTTGAAGCCAGTCATCCAGCGCTTCGCGAGAATCAAAATCGACAATAATGGTACTGCCGTAAAAACCTGCTTGAGGATTGCTTGGATCTTTTGGCATTGCGCCGGCAGCGACTAAACGGCCCTCGTCATTCAGCTTTTGCAGGCGTTCCAAATGCTGCGGACGGACGGCAAGGCGCTTTTCAACAGTATCTTCATTATCTGTACATGTTACAACGAAAAATGGCATGTGATTTCTCTAAATTTTACCGAAAGTTTTATTCAGAAGTTTTAAAGTATTTACGCAATACAATAAACTGAATAATGATAAAGGAAAACATCACGAGCATGTCGCCAAATGCGGTGAATTCTCCCCAAAATTTTCCGCCGGCGTATAAATAAGCGAAGAAAATATGCAAACTGGACATGACGACAAACATGGCGGCCCATGCATAGTTCAGCTTGATCCAGCCGCGGCCGGTTAAATCCAGTACAGGGCCAAATAAGCGTTCGATCAGCGGTTTTTTGTCTTTGCCGAACCAAGGCGAAAGTAAGAAAGCGCCAGCAAAGACCAGATTCAGCAGAACCGCTTTGAGGCGGATATAGAAGTCATCGCTGAGCATTAAGGTGATGCCGCCAAAAATAACCGTCATGAACAGCACAATCCACTGCTGTTTGTCTAAGCGGAATTTCTGTATGAAAAACAATGCTCCGTAGACGATTAGCATGGAAATAATCAGACCCGTTGTCGCTGCCAGAATATTATTATTGTCGACACCGCCAGCTGAGCCGACGAGCTGCAGTAAAGGATGATCAGTGTCTTTAGGATCAACAGTTTTATATAAATAGAAGAAAATAATGAGTGGCACAAAGTCTAAAAGTGCTTTCATGTTAAAGTATCTGGCATCTGATCAAATAAATGACATAGTATAAGTGATGCAAGGCGTAGATTTACATACACACAGTAATATTTCTGATGGAACTTTGTCTCCAGAACAGCTGGTGCGTGCGGCCGGTGAAATTGGCATTCATACCCTTGCGCTGACCGATCACGATACGATGGATGGCTTAATCCAAGCTGAAGGCGCTGCCAAAGAGTTAGGCATTGAGCTGATTTCTGGTGTGGAAATTTCCAGCCAATGGTCACGCCCTGCCACCAAAAAGACTTATGGCGTGCATATTGTGGCGCTGAATATGCAGCATCCAGAGCCTTTGCTGGCTCTGCTCGAACAGCAGAAGCAGATTCGCGCTGTGCGCGCCAAGCAGATTTGCGATTTATTGATCCCCTTAATTGGTGAAGATATTTATGCCGAGGTGGTCGCGAAAGTAGAGCATATTCCAGACCGTGTGACCCGCACCCATATTGCCAAAACTTTAGTCGAAAAAGGCTATGTCAGCCGCGCGCAGCAGGCTTTTGATAAGTATATTAAAGAAGGCAAAAAAGCCTATGTGAAATTTGATGGGCTGGGGCTTGAAGAAACCATTCAAGTCATTCATGCCAGCGGCGGTTTTGCCGTGCTGGCGCATCCGACCCGCTATGATTTGTCCGCCACCAATATCCGCTATCTCATCGAAATTTTTGCCCAGTTTGGCGGCGATGCCGTTGAGCTGCCGCCAGCGATTGAACCTTTAGGCACACGGCAAATGGTGGACCGCATGATTGCGGAACATGGGCTGAAGGTATCGGTGGGCAGTGATTTTCATGGAGACAATATGCCGTGGATCAAGCTAGGCAATATTCCGCGGGTGAAAGAAGGGCAAGTGGGGATTTGGGAGAGTTTTCGCTGATTTTAATCCCCCTTTGATACAGGGGGATTTTTCTCCTCTCTGAATGAGTTTTAAGCACTGCTTTAAAACGCAATGTAGGAAAGGGAGGTGAAGAGGGATTATAAAAGATTATTGTCCTGCGCTTGAATCGGCGGCGGTGTCGGTTTACCTAAAGTGCCAAGCAGTTCAATCTCAATGGTACGCACCATAGAATCTAGCGGTAAATCATTGCTTTGCGTGCCAAAAGGTTCTTCAATTTCTGAGCTGAGCGCATCCAGTCCTAAAAAGGTATAGGCTAAAATACCGACCAGTAGCGGTGTCGCTAAACCCAGTGTAGAACCTAAACTGAACGGCAGCATAAAGCAGAAAAAATACACCGTGCGGTTCAGCAGCACCGAATAGGCAAAGGGCAGTGGTGTGGTGGCAATCCGGTCACAGCCGGTTTGCACCATGCTCAGTTCCATTACGTGCTCATTCATCTGCGCATAAATAATGTCTGAAATTTCTCCATCTTTCAGCGCCTGCATCAGTTCCCATTGAATCAGGCTCAAGGTGTACTGCGGCGCATTGGCCTGCTGATACAGCTGAGTCAGCGCCTGCTGGCTCATGCCGCTGGTTTGCACCAGTTCTGTGGGATTGGCTGTTTGATGGCGCAGGCGGTCGCGCAAGACATTGGCGAATACAATTACGTGCTGAATGATCCGTTCGCGGCGGCCTTGGCTGAGCATGCGGCAGTCGCGGTCAAAGTGGCGCGCATTGGCAATTAGAATGCCCCACAGGCGGCGTGCTTCCCACCAGCGGTCATAGCAGGCCGAGTTTTTAAAGCCCAAGAAAATAGACAGCACCACACCAATTAAAGTGAAGCCGACTAAGGGCAGCTCAGGAAAGTGAAAGATATTGATGTAAGACAGTCCGCCAATGACGGTGGACAGCAGCATGACAACCCCTAATGGCGGCAAAACTTTTGGCAAAATGGTGCCCCGCCACGAAAAGAGCAGTTTAAAAACGCTGGGTTGGTCACGCACGATCATTTGAATAGAATCTTATTTAAATTTGCTGTGATCTTCATATGCGCATCCGCCTTTGTCAATATGTGAATGATGCAGAATTCTTCGGGCTGATCAGGCCATGCTCGGCAAAGGAAAAAGAGCCTTCGGCTGAAATAATGCAGTGGTCAATGAGGCGGATTTCCAGCAGGCTGCAGGCGTGCTGAATTTGCTGCGTCAGCTGAATGTCAGCAGGTGAGGGCTGCGGTTTTCCAAAAGGATGATTATGCGCAATCACAACCGCGCTGGCATGCTGCTGTATGGCGTAGCGCAGCAGCTGACTGATGGAAATTTCACAGCTGTTGATGGATCCAAAGAACAGTTTTTTAAAGTTGATCTTTCTTAAATGCACATCGAGGCACAGTACGGCAAAGACTTCTTGGGTTTCAGCTAAAAATTCAAAACGCAGAAAACTCAGCAGCTGGGCAGAGCAATCCATCTGCAGCGGGCTTTGGCTGAATTGCTGGTCAATGTAGCGTTTTCCGAGTTCTTTTACGGCCATGAGCTGCGCATATTTGGTTGGGCCCATGCCGTGAAACTGGCTGATCTCTTCCAGTTTGGCATCAAGAATCGGGCTGAGGCTGCCAAAATGCTGAATCAGCAATCGGGCTAATTCAACCGCTGAGTGCTGCTGCGAACCGGATCTTAAAAATATCGCCAGCAGTTCGGCATCGGATAAGCTTTGCGGGCCTTGGCGCAGCAGGCGTTCACGCGGGCGCTCCTGTTCAGGCCAGTTTTTAATTGAGAAATTCATTATTTTTAGACTTTTTTTATTATCAGTATGTTGGGTTTTTCCAAGTTGAATCTTGGGTCAGGCCATATTTAATGCTATTGTGAGCGCCACTGCAACAGATAGGTAGCCTGTTCGTGAGTTTCGATTTAAGTGTGATTCCAAACAAAAATATTATTGTAGCTGTTTCAGGCGGCATTGCTGCCTATAAAAGCGCGATTTTAGTCCGCCGTTTAAAAGACGCAGGTTTTGACGTGCGCGTGGTGATGACGGAAGGCGCGCAAGCCTTTATTGCGCCGCTGACCTTTCAGGCGCTGTCGGGCAATCCTGTACATACCGCATTATTAGATCCAGAAGCCGAAGCCGGCATGGGGCATATTGAGCTGGCGCGCTGGGCAGACCTTGTGCTGGTTGCGCCAGCCACTTGCGATACGCTGGCCAAATTTGCCGCTGGCTTGGCGGATGATTTGCTGTCGACTTTATATTTGGCGACCAAAGCGCCGGTATGGGTTGCGCCAGCCATGAATCAGCAGATGTGGGCAGCCAAAGCCACGCAGCGCAATTTGAATACGCTGATTGAAGATGGCGTGCATGTGATTATGCCGGATGCGGGTGCGCAAGCCTGCGGCGATGTCGGCTTAGGCCGCATGCCGGAACCGGAAGATTTAGCGCATCAAGTCACTGAATATTTCCACCGCGCGCAGCGCGCCATTGCCGAAAAATTTGGCTTGCTGGCAGGCAAGCATGTGGTGATTACCGCAGGGCCGACGCGTGAGTCAATTGACCCTGTGCGCTATATCTCAAATCATAGCACCGGAAAAATGGGCTTTGCCTTGGCAGCAGCCTGCTATGCTGCCGGCGCAAAAGTGAGCCTGATTGCAGGGCCTGTCAGTTTAGATACGCCAAACGGCGTGCGCCGTATTAATGTGCAGTCTGCCATGCAGATGCTGGAACAGAGCATGGATCAGCTGGAAAAGGGCTGCGACATCTTTATTGCGACAGCCGCAGTTGCGGATTACCGTGTGGCGCACGTGGCTGAACATAAAATTAAAAAGGCCGGCGATGAGCTGAATGTCGCGCTGGTGAAGAATCCGGATATTGTGGCGACCATTGCGCAGCAGGAAAAGCGGCCATTTATGGTGGGCTTTGCGGCGGAAACCCGCAATGTTGAAGAGTATGCGGCGGGGAAATTAGTCGCGAAAAAGCTGGATATGATTGCCTGCAATGACGTTTCACGTCCAGATATCGGTTTTGCTTCCGATGAAAATGCGATGATTGTATTCTTTGCCGAGCAGTACCGCTTGCCGCAGCGCGATTTAGAAAAAGCATCTAAGCAGGAAATTGCGCAGCAGCTGGTTGAAGCGATTCATGATGCACTGCACCATGAGCCGGATGAAACTGATCCTGATGAATTAAAATGATCAAAGCGGTTCAATATTCATAAAAATGCAGCGATTTCGCTGCATTTTTATGCTATGAACAATAGGCTGGCTGCTTAAAATTAAAATCTATCGAATAATTTAATTGCGGAACAGATTCGCAGCAAGCGGCAGTTTAACCATAGCCATAGTTTTGACACGATCTTTATAAGGATACCGGGATGATCAAAAAAACTTTAGCCACAGTCATGTTGTGCACAGCTTTATCTTTCAGCAGCTTCAGCTTTGCCGCCACGCTTCAGCAGAATATGAAGACTCTGGGCAAAAACTTTAAAGCCTTTAATAAGGCTGACAATCAGCAGGATGCACTGCAGGCGCTGGATCAGATGAAAGCCGCGGCTTTAGATGCAAAGAAAGTAAAATTAAAAACCAAAGATGCTAAAGCGCCAAGTTCGGATGTTTTATTTGATCAATTGACGGCAGAAATTGATAAAACGCGCGCCTTGGTGAAAGCAGGGCAGTTAGATAAAGCCAAAGCGGAAGGCAAAAATATAGCCGCTATTAAAGATCAGGGCCATTCTATCTACAATAAGCAGTAAGTGGCCTTTGGGCTAAAACGTTAAAACTGGGCAGTGCAGCGCCAGAAATAAAAAAGCCAGCGGACTAAAGCTGGCTTTTTTATTTCTGCTTAATGAATTATAGAGCGGCTTGATACTCTTTGGCTTCATCTTCTGCGCGGCGCATATTTTCCTTGATATTGCGGATGGCATTTTCCACATCTGCAAACGTTTTAGCATTGCCGCCGCTCAGGGCCTGACGCCATTTACGCGCGCCGGGCAGGTTTTGGAATAAGCCTAAAATGTGGCGGGTAATAATGGACAGCGGTGCGCCTTCCGCCATGCGCTGCGCAATATATGGCAGCATTTGATTGATAATGTCAAAGCGGTCAGGCAGCTCTAAATTCCATAATTGCCCTAATTCTGCCAAAAGGTAAGGGTTATGGTAGGCTTCACGGCCAATCATCACTCCATCCACATGTTCCAAATGTGCTTGCGTTTCAGCTAAGGTTTTGACACCGCCATTAATTTCGATCAGCAGGTTAGGGCGCTCTTGCTTGAGGCGGTACACATCTTCATAGCGTAAAGGGGGCACATCACGGTTTTCTTTCGGTGATAAACCTTGCAGCAGGGCAATACGGGCGTGGACAATAAAGTTGTCACAGCCTGTTTTGGCTACCGTATCGACAAAATGCAGCATTTCTTCATAAGACTGCATGTCATCAATGCCAATGCGGTGCTTTACCGTCACAGGAATATCGACTGCATTGCGCATTTCAGCAATGCATTCAGCGACGAGATCAGGTTCGGCCATGAGGCATGCGCCGATTTTATTATTCTGTACGCGGTCACTTGGACAGCCGACATTTAAATTGACTTCGTCATAGCCCCAGTCTTGGGCCATCTTTGTGCACAGTGCCAGATCTTGAGGGTTAGAGCCGCCCAGCTGCAAAACAATCGGGTGTTCTTCTGTGTTGAAGTCTAAATGGCGTTTGGCATCACCATGAATAATTGCGCCAGTAGTTACCATTTCTGTGTATAGAATGATATTGGGGTTAAACAGGCGCGCGAAGAACCGGTAATCTTTGGTGGTCCAATCCATCATCGGGGCAACAGAAATGCGGGGATGAAGTTTATTTTCAATGGTATGAAGATTCGTCATTAAAAATGATGCCTCGAAAACAATGCAATGGACAAAGGGGATCAAACTGAACTTGGGAGCATATTGAAATGGCTGGAGAAGCCCTTTCAAAATAGGCCGTCATACTATCATAAAATAGGCGGATTTCGCGAAGCATTGTTCGCAGCCAGGGGTAAAGCTACGCTATTTTAAATAGCAGAGGATGCTTTCACCGAATTGAAAAAAAGTCATATAATCAATGAAAAATAATGAAATTTTCATTTTGAAGTAAATGCATAATTTGAGATTTACGGGTATGCTTTCTAAGCTGAAAATAAAAAATATATTGAATAATTTAGTTAAGAATAAAGAAACTGTATGTACAAAATTATTGGGGCCATTGGATTGGTATTGAGTTTAAGTTTCACATCAGGCTGTGCTGTGGTAATGGCAAGCAAGCAGCCGACAAAGAAAAATACGGCAATGATTCAGCAGGGCGTATCCAGAAGCCTTGTCATTGCAGAGTTTGGCGCACCTGTAACTTCTGAATTTAAAAATGGCAAGCGCTATGAAATATATACCTTTATGCAAGGCTATTCGACCGCCAGTAAAATCGGCCGCGCATTTTGGCATGGGGCTGCAGATGTGGCTACAGCGGGCTTGTGGGAGCTGATTGGCACACCTGCAGAAACTGTATTTAATGGACAAAAGATGTCCTATGAATTTATCTTTGATGAGAATGATTTGCTCGAAAGCCATAAGCTATTAACTTTAAAAACTGATAAGAAACCGGCAGTAACAGAGTAAAGGAGAATGCGTTGTTCTTGGTTTTACAGGTGAGCATCATCAGCATCGAGATTGCTGTTTAACAGAGAAATCGCGGTGCTGTTTATACCTTGCCAATAATGCAGTCAGAAAAGCTTACAATTAAGGGCAATTGTGCAGTATCTTATTTGAGCAGTGAATACTGCGCATAGTAAGCGTTAGGCTTGGCCCAAAAAAATCCAGAAAAAGAAAAAATATGATGAATAAATATGTTGATGCTTGAAGAAATCTTTAAGATAAAAAAGGCTGAAAATTCAGAAGTATTTAATTTACGTATTTTGCGCGGGCTCAGCTGGCTCAAGAAAGCGTATGATTTGAATGAAGAGCCTGACTTGCAGTACATGAGTTTATGGATCTCATTCAATGCAGTATATGCGCAGGGTACAGAGCCGAATGAAAAATGCCTGCTGCAGTTTTTACAGATGCTGTGCCAAAAAGATGCAGAAGGGAAACTGGGCCAGATGTTATGGGAAAAACTCAGCCAGCCTGTACAGGCGCTGCTTCACCAGCATACGCTTTATCAAGGATTTTGGGATTATCAGAATGCCAAAATTTCTATGGAGCAGTTTAAAGAGGGGCTGGCTCAAGATATGGGACAGCAGCGTTTGGCCATGCAGCAGCAGGATACGTCCGCCATATTAATACTGCTGTTTAAGCGTTTGAATACCCTGCATATTCAGCTGATGCAAGGCGGAATGAATTGCGGCAGCGCCGTGAACCGTAAATATATGCAGGACTGCTGCCATGTTTTGGGCGCTTTAATGCCAGTCATGATTTTACTGCTGCTGGAAAATGCGCAGGCGATGGATTTAGGCAAGCCTTATTATCCTGCTGCGCATGTGTGTTAGCGGCAGAGTTTAGCTTTGCTTTTGCTGAATATGCTGCAGATTATAGCGCTGATCCAGCAGGGCAAAAAACGCTGCGGCCGCAGCCAGAGCTAATCCTGTGAGGCAAACCATCGTCCAGCCGCCATGATGCCATGCATAGACCCCCAACGCGGAACCGCATGCGCCGCCGATAAAATAGGCGGTCATATAAATAGAATTAATGCGCGAACGCGCAGCGGGATTAAGCTGAAAAATAATATTTTGATTGCAGCTGTGCACCATGGCTAAGCCCAAGCTGATGATGCCATAGCCAAAGGCATAACTGAGCAGGGAATGCCCGCCGATATACAGCAGCAGCCAGCTGAAGGCCATAATGCTGCAGCCAGCCCAAGTCAGTTTTGCATTATAGCCGCGGTCAGCCCATTTGCCGACCCATTGTGTGGACAAGGCGCCAAAGACGCCAACTAAAGTCAGGACACCGACCCAAACATCCGCCAATGAGAAAGGCGGCGCCGTCAGCAGCATGGCAATTGTTGAAAACAGCATGCTCATGGCTGCAAATACGCAGCCGCCAATCAGTGAGCGGTAAATCAAACGGCGTTCCTGCTTCAGCAGCAGGCCCATTGATTTAAAGATGCTGCTGTAGCTCATCTGCATGGTGCTGACATTCGGCAGCTGGCGCATCAAAATGGCCGCAATTACCAGCATGAGGATGGCGCTGAGGATATAAATCATTTTCCAATGGATTAAATTGGACAATAAGCCTGACAGGCTGGTCGACAGCAGAATGCCAACCAGCAGGCCACTCATGAGAAAGCCGACCGTCTCGCCAATTTTTTCTGGGCGCACCGCAAGGGTGACCAGCGGAATCAGTACCTGCGCTGCTACAGAAAACAGGCCAGCCGTAATGGTGCCAATCCAAAGCATCGGCAAATTCACAGCAAGCGCGCAAATGCCAAGGCCAATCGCAGCGCCAAGCATGAGGATCGGAATAAATTTAGTTTTATTGACAATATCGCCCAGCGGCACAATGAACAGCAGTCCTAAGGCATAAGAGATTTGCGCAAAAGTGACGGTTAAGGCGACTTGAGATTGAGGCACATTAAAACTGTGCTGAATTGAACTGATCAGCGGCTGGCAATAATAGTTGGCGCCTGCACAGAGGCCGCAGGCAACCGCCATGAGCATAAGTAAAGGTTTATTCTGGCTGATGTCAGCAGAGGTATGCATATTAATCCTAAAGAACATGTCACTTAGCCGCAAGATGGCGGCTAAAGAGGTGCTGAATCATCTGCGATTCAACCGCAGTTACTATAAGCAAAATCAAGGCCTGCATATAGTCTCAGACTGTAAAATGCGGTGATGAGTGGCTATAGGATATTGTTTGACGGCGGCTTAATGGGTGCTCAGTTTTTTCTTAGACAATGTGATCATCAACACGCCTAAGATATTTAAAATGCAGCCCATCCACTGAATCATGTTCAAATGTTCATCTAAAAATGCCACAGCCAGTAAAATGGTCAAAATAGGGCCGATTGAGGCAATCATGGCCGATTGTGCAGCGCCAAGCCGAACAATGCTTTGCATCATGAGGATGGTGGGCAGCACGGTGACAAAGAAGCCCAGCGCTGCGCCATAGCCCCAGACACTCAGCGGCAGTTGCCGCAAAAGCTGCAGCGGCTCTGGAACGGCCAATGCAAAATGCACCAATGTTCCGATGCAGGCAATGCTGAGCGCTAAGCCGTTATAATGCCAAGAACCGAATTTCACAATGAGTTTAGGTGTCATCAATAAATAAGACGCAAAGGCTACAGCACTGGCAAAAACCAAGCTGGCGCCCAGCCAAAAACTGCTTTCATGCGGCGCATTGCTTTGTTCCTGCAGCATGACAATGACCGTGCCGCCGTAACTGAGCGCAATAGCACATAGGCTTTGCAGCGTGAGCCGCTGCCGGTAGATAAAGCTGGTAGCAATAACAGTCAGCGTGGGATAGAGAAATAAAATGATCCGTTCCAGCGATGCACTGATATACATCAGGCCCTTAAAATCCAGCCAGCTGGCAAAATAATAGCCCAGCAACCCAGCTAAAATCAGCAGGGCCCAGTCTTTTAAATGGAGGCCTGCATAGCTTTTACGGCTGAACCAAGCGATCAGCAGGAAAAACGGCAGTGCGCAGCTCATGCGAAGCGCCATCAGAACAGTGGCATCCACCTGAGGCGACAGCGCATAGGCCTGTTTAATAAAAATGGCTTTGGTGCTGAACAAAAAGGCTGCGCAAATCGCACAAAGTGAGCCGATTTGAGTCTGCGTCAAAAATAGCTGCATGGACTGATCATTCTGGCAGAGGCTTTAATGCTGAATAGTATAAATGGCGCAGTTTAAAAGTTGAAATGTAAAATAATCATAAAGGCTATTCCAAAAAGGCATAGAAAATTGGCGTCATAACAGCATTTAAAAGAATGATCCTTGAAATCAAAGCAGTTATTGGCTTTAAAAGCCGACTTTTAAATTTTTATTCATTGCTGAAAAAGAAGGTTCTTAGAGAAAAAAAGCATTTTCGCACCAACATGGGGCGAAATCACCGTAAATAGCCCAAACTGATTTGTGGTCATCATGGTGCAAAATATTCAAAAAATTATTTTTTTATTAATTTTTTATCTAATTAGACTTAAGGTGTATAAGGAAAATGAATATAAAACATCCCAAATGCAGAATTTTTGAAAAATCTGCGCTGCTGAATGCCGCGGGCCACATTGACAGAACATTCCAAAATTTCAGTCATGCCGTGTTTGCAGAAAAGGCCTGCTTATTGTCACTTAAGCCAATACCGCAACTGGGGGCATTTGAATAGGCTGAATGGGGCAGGCATTCCATGCATTTCTGCTGATAGGGCTAGCGTGTTTCACCCATGGAAAATTTGTCAGAATCATCAATCAGGCAGACAGCAGCAAACAAACCGTTCCAAAATTGGTAAAAAAATACCCAATGCATCGTTCAAAACTTCAAAAATGGTATAAAAAAGATTCATACCATTAAAAATAAAAATGAATAAGTGTTATATCGCATCATAATTTTTATGAATCATCAGTTCAAAATATGGGTATTTATTAAATAAATATTGGGTGGTAATTTAAAAAAGTTCAATTAGAATCCAAAAATTCAACAAGAACACACCTGAGGGGAGGCGCCGGTTTTTTCGGTGCTTGCTTAAGAAAAATTAGCTTGAGGAACGCTCATGCAGATCGGAATTCCAGCCGAAACTGTTGTCGGTGAAAATCGCGTCGCTGCGACGCCAGAGACAGTAAAGAAGTTGATCAGCGCTGGTCATAATGTGGTTATTGAACGTGGCGCCGGTGTAAAAGCGGCCTACATCGATAGCGCTTATGAACAGGTTGGCGCCAAAATTACAGATGACGCTTATGCTGGCAGTCAAATTATTTTGAAAGTCCGTGCACCGCAAGGTGAGGAAATTCAGAAGCTTGCGCCAAGCAGTTCAGTCATCGCAATGTTTGACCCATACCGCAATCCCGAGTTGGACAAATTTGCTGCTCAGCAAGTGTCTGCATTTGCGTTGGAGCTTTTGCCGAGGACGCTATCCCGCGCGCAAAATATGGACGTACTGTCGTCTCAGGCTAACTTGTCTGGCTATAAGTCTGTGCTTTTGGCAGGGGCTGAGTATCAGCGCATGTTCCCAATGCTGATGACCGCTGCCGGTACCGTGAAGCCTGCGCGCGTGGTGATTATGGGCGTCGGTGTTGCTGGCCTGCAAGCGATTGCAACGGCTAAGCGTTTAGGTGCAGTCGTCGAAGCAACCGATTTGCGTCCTACAGCGCGTGATCAGGTTGAATCTTTAGGCGGCAAATGGCTGGATGTGCCAATGTCGGCAGAAGAACAGCAAAAAGCTGCCGATGCCGCTAAAAATGGCTATGGCTGGATGCCGGGTGAAGACTATATCCGTGATCAAGCAATCATTGTGGATAAAGCGGTATCCAATGCCGATATCGTGATTACCACGGCATTGCTGCCGGGCCGCGATGCGCCGCGTCTGATTAAAGCGGAAACCGTTGCCAAAATGAAACCGGGCTCAGTCATTTTAGATATGGCGGTCGAAACCGGCGGCAACGTTGAAGGCTCAAAATGCGGCGAGACCGTATTTACTGAAAATGGCGTGAAAATTTTGGGCATTCCGAATTTGCCGTCTACCGTGGCGACAGAAGCGTCGGCACTGTATGCGCGCAACGTTTTTAATTTCTTAGACACGCTGTTTGATGCGGATAAAAACTTCGCGATTAATCCAGAAGAAGAAATTCAAAAAGCCCTTCTAGTAACTCATAGCGGCCAAGTTCTGCTGAAGCGCGGTTAAGGAGAGTCATCATGGTTGAAACTATTACTATTTTCGTCTTAGCCATCTTCGTTGGTTACTACGTTGTTTGGGGCGTTACGCCTGCATTGCATACACCGCTTATGGCAGTAACCAATGCGCTGTCTTCGATCATTGTGGTTGGTGCAATGCTGCAGACTGTGGGCATTCCAGGCTTGGTTGAAGCGAACGTACAATTTCAAAGCATTAATGTTGTTAGCGTATTGGGTGCAGTCGCTGTATTTTTGGCAAGCATCAATATTTTCGGCGGTTTCGCAGTTACAGCGCGCATGCTTGAAATGTTCAAGCCGAAGCAAAAGAAAAAAGAGGGCTAAGACATGGAATTTATTCGAGACTATGCGGATTGGTTCTACCTGATTGGCGCCGTACTTTTCATTCTGACTTTACGCGGTTTATCTGGCCCTAAAACCGCCATTCAAGGGAACCGCTACGGCATGATCGCTATGGCGATTGCTGTGATCACGACATTCTTTGTGGCGGATCATCCTGTTGTTTGGATGATTGGCGGCGCGATGGTCTTGGGTGCTGTGGTGGGCATTGCCCGCGCGCGGACTGTGCCAATGACGCAAATGCCGGAAACTGTAGCGCTTATGCACTCTTTAGTGGGTCTGGCGGCAGTTCTGATTGCCATTGCTGCGATTCTGCACAACAACCAATTGACTGCTTTATTTGCTCAAAATGAAGCTGCGTTAACAGCTGCAGGCGTTGAGCATGCACACATGAGCAAAGTTCATTTATTTGAATTGTTTGTGGGCTGTTTCGTTGGTGCAATTACCTTCACTGCTTCGGTATTTGCTTACGGCAAACTGGCTGCCAAAAAATGGGCGAAAACCATTTCCGGCGGCTGGGTAAAACCTGTTCAAGCTTTGATTTTCCTTGCAATGCTGGTGTGCGGTGTTTACTTCTTCACGACAGGCAATATGAATGCATTCTGGGCTATGACTGTGCTTGCACTGGCATTTGGCTGGGTATGGATTGCGCCAGTTGGCGGCGGCGATATGCCAGTTGTGGTATCGCTCTTGAACTCGTTCTCAGGCTGGGCAGCAGCAGGGATCGGTTTCACGCTTGAAAATAATATGCTGATTGTTGCGGGTTCACTGGTGGGTTCTTCAGGCGCGATTCTGTCTTACATCATGTGTAAGGCCATGAACCGTTCCATCATCAATGTGCTGTTTGGTGGCGCCATGGGCGGTACAGCGGTTGCTTCTGCGGACAAAGGCGAACAAGCGCAGCGCAACCACCGTTCAGGTTCTGCAGATGACGCAGGCTTCCTGATGTCAAATGCGGACAGCGTTGTGATTGTGCCGGGGTACGGCATGGCGCAAGGCCGTGCGCAAAATGCGGTCAAAGAGCTGTGTGAAATTCTGAAAGAACAAGGCGTAAAAGTGCGCTTTGCGATTCACCCAGTTGCTGGCCGTATGCCGGGCCATATGAACGTACTTTTGGCTGAAGCAGACGTTGCCTATGAAGACATTTTAGAGATGGATGAGATCAACTCAGACTTCCCTGCAACAGATGTGGTGCTTGTGATTGGCGCGAATGACGTGGTAAACCCTGCAGCCAAAGATGATCCGACATCGCCAATTTACGGCATGCCGATCTTGGAAGCGCACAAAGCGCGGACCATTATGGTGATCAAGCGCTCTATGGCGACAGGTTATGCGGGCCTTGATAATGACTTGTTCTATAACGAAAAAACCATGATGATTTTCGGTGATGCGAAAAAAGTTGTGGAAGACATGACCAAAGCCATTAATGGCGGCGGGCACTGATGCAGTGCCTTCAAATCCCGCTTTTATCAAGCGGGATTTAGGGAGAGTTAAACCGCCTTTGGGCGGTTTTTTATTTCGGGTGTTTTTAACTTTGTTTTCAAGACGGGGTGTTATGCATTTTCAGAGGCCGTATTTGGTGCACTGCATACCGGCTGAGCAAGAGTTCATCCTGAAAAAATGAAAGAATAGAGGGAAAATAAAATTTATAAATTTGGATACGGCATTTATTTATAGCTGAAACATCATGAACGGCAAGGCCTTGCATCGGCTTTGCAGGGGCATGCAACTGTTTCAATGATTATATGGCATCGTTTTTGCTAAAAATGAATTATTCCGGGGGGATCATTTATGAAAGTAAAAGCAATTTTAATGGGGCTATGCATCATATTTGCAGCGCCAGCGATGGCTGCAGAGAATACAGCTGCAAATATTCAGGAAATCCGCATTTCGCTGGATAGTGTCTGGGTCATTTTAGGCGGTATTTTAGTATTTTTCATGCAGGCTGGATTTGCCTTAATTGAAAGCGGTTCCGTCCGCAGTAAAAATACCGTCAATGTTCTGATGAAAAACTATATGGATACGTGTCTAGGCGGATTGGTGTTTTGGCTGGCCGGCTTTGGCATTATGTTCGGTATCAATCACAGCGGTTTTTTTGGGCAAAGTCATTTTGCGCCGAATAATTTAGATGATTGGAATTGGAATTTGCTGTTTTTCCAAATGATGTTTGCGGCTACCGCGACCACGATTGCCAGCGGCGCAATGGCAGAGCGTATTCACTTTGTGGCTTATGTGGTGAGCGCGACGATTGTGAGCGGCTTAATTTATCCAGTCTTCGGCAGCTGGGCGTGGGGCAGTTTATTTGGCGGAGAGGGGTGGCTGAAAGCGCTGGGCTTTATCGATTTTGCCGGTTCGACGGTGGTTCATTCGATTGGCGGCTGGGTGGCGCTGGCCGGCCTGATTGTTCTGGGCCCCCGTTTAGGCCGTTTTGGCCGAGATGGAAAAAGCCACTATTTGCCAGGGCATAATTTGACATTAGTTGCTTTGGGCGGTTTTGTCTTGTGGCTGGCTTGGTTCGGCTTTAACGCAGGCTCAACCATTCAAGCCAATGTCAGCATTGGGCGCATTGCGCTGAATACCCATCTGGCGGCCTGCGCGGGGGCTGCAGCCTATATGGCGATTTGCCTGATCCGCAAAAAAGCGGTTTTAATCCGCAGCACCATTAATGCCTCTTTAGGCGGCCTTGTGGCAATTACTGCTGGCTGCGCCAGCATGACGCCTGTTTTCGCCATTTGCACAGGCTTAATTGCCGGATTGCTGGTGACTGTTGTACCGGTACTGATGGAAAAATTTAAAATTGATGATGTGGTGGATGCAGTTGCTGTGCATGGTTTTTGCGGTGCTTGGGGCACTATTGCAGCCGGTATTTTTCTTGAAAACAAGATGTTTAATAGTGCCGTGATTTCAATTCAATGCTTGGGTGTCATGGCAGCTTTCCTTTGGGGCTTTGGTGTTGCCTTTATTGTTTTTAAAGTGCTGGACAAAGTGCTGGGCGGGCTGCGGGTCAGCAAACAGTATGAACAGCGCGGGCTGGATTACACCGAACATGCAGAGCTGTCTTATCCTGAATTTCAAAAAGATGTCACTTTTGAAACTGATGGCATGACCCAGCGTCATTAAACCAAGCGCTATTTTGAAGGGGGAACAGTATGAGCAGTGAAATTTTAAATCTGATGCAGCGCCGCCAAGCCATTGAGCGCGGTTTGCAGCAATATTTCAATGGCACAATGCTGGATCGGGCTTTAGCGCATTGGGAGCAGCAATACAGCGGAAAGCCGGCATTTGTTTTAAACCGTTTTCTCAGTGAAATTTGTACGACTGAAGAGTTGCGCCATTCCCGCAAGGACATGCTGCGCAAGGTGCTTCAAGCGTTATCTGAAATGGAAAAACAAGAACTGCTGCAGGGCGTGCAGCAAGCCAAGCCTGCTGTTGAAGATGAATTGATTTCTGTTGAACTTATTGATGCTTTCAGCCAGTTTATTGCTTTTGTGCTGGATGCTGTTGCCGTGAAAGATTTGACCGATTTTGAGCAGGAAATTCAGCAGCAGCTGAGGCAGAAAGGATTTGCACAGCATTCCAATGAGGCGCTTGGCAGTCCAGAATTTGCAGCTTCACTGCCGATATCCAGCTATGCATTTATTATTACTGCAGTTTATGAAATTTTTTGCGAATTCTATGGGCCCATGCGCGCAGATCAGGTGTATGCGCAAAGCAAGCTGAAAATTAAGTCCCTTTATCCTGATGTGGATTTGCATCAGCTGCTGTAAATAGCCGGCAATAAAAAAAGCGGTCATGATTGACCGCTTTTTTTAGATTTGCTGCTTAAGCGACAGACTCAGGAGCTGCGCGCCAAAGGCTTTCCAAATCATAGAATTTTCGCGCTGCCGGCAGCATCACGTGCACAACAACAAAACCGAGGTCAATCAGAATCCACTCAGCATCACGTTCGCCTTCAACACCAATAGGACGGAAGCCAGCTTTACGGGCTTCTTCAGCAACATTGTCTGCAAGAGATTTGATATGGCGGGTAGATGTACCGCTGGCAATCACGATTGCGTCTGATACATTACTGATTGAGCTGACATCAAGTTCAACAATTTCTTTTGCTTTTACATCTGCAAGTGCTTCACGTACAACTTCAAGGCAAGCCTGTACGTCTTTCTTTTGGGTATTAAGAGTTAGATCGTGAGAATTAGAAGCGCTGGGCGATGGTTCTAAATTCATGGAGGGTCTGATTTCCTGACAATTATTCATGCTCTAATATAGCGGTTTTAGCGCTGAATTTCAAATCAGAGCTATATTTTGACCAAAGAATTTATGCAAAGTATTTGTCTTTCCACGCAAAAGTTTTTTCGGAGGCTTGGCTCGGGCGGTATTCCGCAGCGGTATAGCCTGCATAGGGGCTTTGCTTCAGCCAGCTGAATATTGCCGCATAATCGATTTTCCCGGTATCTGGCTCGTGGCGCGCCGGGCAGTCCGCAAACTGGATATGTCCAATAGAATCAATGTTTTCTTGCAAGCCTTCCAAGACATCTTCACCCATCATGGCCATATGGTAACAGTCATACTGCATCTTCAGGGCCGGGTGTCTGACGGCTTCAAGAATCTCTTGCGCCTGCGCGATATTTTGTATCAAAAAACGCGGCATATCGGTGCCGTTAATCATTTCAAATACTGGCCGAATACCATGCGAGCTGAACATCTGGCAGGCCATTTTCAGATTGGATGCAAGGGTGTTGAGGCAGGGGAGCAAATCCGCATCGTGCGGCTGCTTGCCAGCCAGTATATTGACACTTGGAACCTGCAGCGCTTTGGCATAGGCGATGGCTTGCTCCGCGGCCTGATGGAATGCTATTTCTTTGCCGGGAATGCCAGCCAATCCATTGCCGCCCTGCATGAGATCTCCGGCAGGCACATTGATTAAGCAAAGGCCTAAATTATGCACTGTCAGCTGAGTTTGAATCTGTTCAATGCTCAATTCATAAGGAAACTGAATTTCGACATGATCAAATCCCTGAGCGCGCGCTAAGGCAAAACGCTCAATCAGCGGCACTTCGGTAAAAATCATCGAGAGATTAACGGCGAGTTTGATCATGCAGGGCTCCTTGCGCAACGGCGGTATAAATTCAGCTTATCAGGATTCGCGCTGTTCTACATGCTGAATGACCGTGGATAGATCTTTTTCCGCAAAACCATTCGCCTGATGATTTTGCAGCTGCCGCAGCGCCAGCTCGGCAACAGGAATTCTCAGCTGATGCGATGCTGCCAGCTGAACCGCATTATTCAAGTCTTTAGAAAGTGTTTGCACTTTCCACTGCACAGGCTCAAATGTATGGGACGCCATGCGGGGGGCTAAAATTTGAAAAGGTTTTGAATCGGCAAATCCGCCAGCCAGCGCTGGGGCGAGTAAGGCTGTATTTACGCCAGCTTGTTCTGCCAAAGCAACGGCTTCAGCAATTAAGGCGCTGTTGGCTGCAACAATCAGCTGGTTGCAGATTTTAGTCGCTTGTCCTGTGCCTGTACCGCCCATGCGGGTCACGCGCTGCGACAGCACATTATATATTAAAGTTAAATCTTGAATGGTTTGCGCATGGCCGCCGGCAAAAATGACTAAAGTGCCTTGCTCTGCGCCCGCTGTGCCGCCAGAGACGGGAGCATCAATCCAGATGACTTTTTTCTGTTTTGCCTGCTCTGCCAATTGATGGGTTTGTGAAACGGACAGACTGGAAAAATCGGCAATAACCTGTTGTGCTTTCAAGAAGGGCTCAATGTGCGCATACACGGAAGCAGCTGCCGCATCATCCGCCAGACAGGTCAGAATAACCGGATATGCTCCAATATCCTTCAGCGCAAGCTGAGCCGCGCCCATATCGATCAGTTCATCGCACGCGCTGGCGGTGCGGTTCCATACGGCAACGTCAAAACCCGCCTGAATTAAACGGGCGGCCATGCGGCTGCCCATCAGGCCCATGCCTAAAAATGCAATTTTGCTGCTGCGGTCAAAACTCATGCTGTCCCTCTGCCTATCCTCAATTTCAAATCAGCAGAGGATTTGATTCCGCTGATTTATGCTGTTTGTTCTGTGCGCTGTTTGAGCTTATCGATACTGGCGCGGTAAAAATTGAACGTCTGGGTTCTTGTCCTTTTTGCGCGCAAGCTTGCTGTTTTTGCCCAGCAGCAGTTTCAGCTGCCAGATTTTTTCCAAGCGCAGGGATTTATTGGGAGAATGCTCCATGGCATCCAATACGCGCTTGACTGCAGCCAGCGCATCAGGAGAACGGTTCAGCATTTCTGCAGCTAAAGCCTGCGCTTGCGTCAGCGGCGATTCATTCAGGTGAGTCACTAAGCCAATGTCTTTGGCATAGCGGGCATCAAAAATACGCGCAGTCAGTGTCAGCTCTTTGGCTAAATCCAATCCAATGATGCCTTTAATGGAGCGGGTAAGTCCCATATCCGGCACGAGTCCCCAGCGGCTTTCCATAATGGACATTTGCGTGCTGGGATGCGCAATGCGGATATCCGCAGCCAGCGCCAGCTGCATGCCTGCGCCAAAACAAAAACCTTCAATGGCGGCAATCACAGGAACGGGCAATTCCTGCCAAACTAAAAATGCTTTTTGAAAGAGGCTTTGGCCCGGTTTAATCAGTTCCCAAGCGGCATAAGCGGTATTTTTAGGGTTGTTTAGGTCGGTGAGGTCAATGCCTGCGCTGAAGACCTGCGCTTCACCGGTCAAAATGACACAGCGGATGGAACGGTCTTTTTTGATTAAATCGGCAATACGCACCAGTTCTTTCAATAATGCGAAACTCATTGCATTGCGCTTATCGGGGCGGTTTAAAGTGACCGTTGCAATGCCGTTGCTTTTTTCCAGTTTAACCAGTGCCATGCTTAAAAACTCTTATTTTTGACTTGCTTTGAGCATAGCATGAGGCTTTATTCTATTCATGACAGCACAGTCACAAATTGCAGGTTGCATAGTCACTGCGCAGATAAAGCCAGGCATCAGCGCATGCTTTAGGGTTCAGGTTTATTTAAAATCTGCAGGGACGCATGCTGGACTTGAGCAATCACATTTTTCAGCTCGTCTAAACGGTTGAGGACTTCCTGCACAAAAGCATCATCCGCCTTGCGGCGTTCTTTGCGTAAAGTTGATACGAACTGCTCAAAACCGCCCGTCGCGTCCTGCAGCGCCGGAGCGCCGACGTAGCGTGTTGCGCCGTACAGGCGGTGCAGCACATGCTCGAGCTGTGGATAGTCTTCTAGTTCAATCAGCTGCTCGATTTCACGCAGCTCCTGATCGAAACTGTCATTCAGCATTTTCAGTAAATCAGTCGCCAAATCTTCTTTATTGGCGGCCAAATGAAGGCTTTGCTGCCAGTCTAAAATATTGGGGTCAAGCGCATCAATCACCGCAGTGCGCTCTAAAATCGGCACTTTTTTGAAGTTTTCGGTCGTCCAGTGAGTGAGGATCTGGATGATCTGCTCCATTTGAATTGGCTTGGTGACATAGTCATCCATACCCACCTGCAGCAGTTTTTTCTTTTCATCTGACAGCGCATGCGCGGTTAGGGCAATAATCGGCAGGCGCTTATGATTTTCAAAGGTTGATTCCAGTGAGCGGATGGCGCGGGTGGTGTCAACGCCAGACATGACTGGCATTTGAATATCCATGAAGACTAAGTCAAAGGCTTTCAGCTCCTGTTCATAGCGCGATTGGATGATTTCGATGGCTTCCTGCCCGCTTAGCGCTTTGGTTGTGGTGACATTCAGCTCAGACAGCAGCGCTTCTAACACAATCAGGTTGGGCAGATGATCATCGACGGCTAAAATATGCAGGCCTTGACCATTAAAGTCTTCGTGCTCATTTTCGTCAAATACAGCTTCATTGCCAAGCAATTGAATCAACGCGCTGCGGCTCAGCGGCTGGTGCAGCGGGCGCGCGCGGTATTCGGTCAGCATGCCTGGATCAAGCAGCATCTGATAGCCGTATACGGCTAAATGGCCTGTATAGCGGCTGCGGATTTCCTTCAGCATGGCTTCAGTGTCACCGCTGTGATCGACGATCAGCCACGTATTTTCAGCATGGCGCAGCTGGTTCAGCCGGCTGAACAAATCTAAAATGGACTGCGCTTCAATATGCTGCACATCATAATTTTCTAAATAATGGCGCAGTACATTAGCAGTGGCCGGGTGGGCTAAATAAGACACCACTTGGGTATTGCTGAATTGAGGCAGCGGATTTTCTTCTTCTTCATTCACGGTAAACATTGCCGTAAACCAGAAGGTTGAGCCTTTTTCAGTCGGCGCGCGCTCTTGGTTGTCTTCAAAGCCAATCTGGCCGTGCATCAGGCTGACCAGCTGTTTGGAAATGGCTAAGCCCAAGCCCGTGCCGCCAAATTGGCGGGTCACTGAGGCGTCGCCCTGCGAGAACGATTCAAACAGCTTCTTGCGGTCTGTGCCGCTGAGGCCAATGCCGCTGTCCTGTACGCTGAAATGCAGCAGGCATTGTTCAATATCATCATGTTCGATGCGCACGCGGACAATAATTTCACCGTCAGGTGTAAATTTGATGGCATTGGAAATTAAGTTGGTCAAAATCTGCTTAAAGCGCAAAGCGTCGCCAATGACATGTTTCGGCACATTGTCAGCATAATAGAAGGTCATGTTGATGTGCTTTTGCGCCGCCAGCGGCGACAGCATATCCATGACATCAAATACCGCTTCTTCTAGGTCAAACGGAGCGGTTTCCAGCTCCAGTTTGCCGGCATCAATTTTGGAAAAATCCAAAACATCATTGATCAGCGCCAATAAATGCGCAGAAGACTTGCGGATGGTTTGCAAATACAGGTTTTGTTCATTGCTGAGGTTGCCTTGGCGCAGCAGCAGGTGAATAAAGCCATCAATGCTGTTCAGCGGCGTGCGCAGCTCATGCGAAATATTCGCCAAAAATACGGACTTGGACTGGTTGGCATGAATCGCTTGGTCACGGGCCTGGCGGTAGGTAATATTTTGAACTTCTAAAGTATCTAAGGTTCTGCGCAAGTCATCTTCAGTCTGTTCAGTATGCTCGCGCAATTCCAAAAAGCTGAAATGCAGGCGTTTCACCACATTGGCAATGTCGCGCTGCAGCAGGCGCAGTTCGCCGGTACTGTTAATGATCATGTGCTGATCCAAGGTATCGGCGTTTAAGCGCTGCAGCTGCATGCGGATTTCGTACATAGGCGCAATCCAGCGCCGTGAATAGAAGTTTAAGCAGAGCAAAAGCAGCAGCAGGGTCAGCAGCCCAGTCGCAACCAAAACAATTAAAACGCGGTAATGCGCAATTTCCAAAGGCTGATTGTCCAGCTCGACCATCAGCCAATAGGGGGTATTGGTTTCATCACTGATTTTAGCGGCGTAGACATTGCTGCTGTTGAATTTAATCGGGCCGATAAAACGGGCTTTGGAATCAATTTTGGGCCAGGTTTCTTGCCCTTCAGGGCCAATGTTCAGACGGTTCATGCCTTTGCTGTCCACAATAGCTGAACGGTTCAGATGCTTTTCATTCAGCATGTTCTGCATGCTGAAACGGGCCTGATCAAATTGCCATGGATAGTGAATCAGCAAATTTAGCGCGCTTTCTGCAGTCGGCTGGTAGCGGGTTAAAATGGCAATCGCCATTTGCCGCTGCTGCGCTTTGGCCGCATTGGACGTTTCAGTCAATACCAAAGCTGCACCTACGCATGCCAAAATGGTAATCGGCACGAAAATCAATGCAATCAATTGTCCATAAGCATGGTTTAAGTGTAGGCGTTTAAAAAGCTTTTTGTTGATATTTGACATGATGCAAGCAGTTTATTCCTTATGCACCGCATATTAGCATGGATTATTTGAAACTGACTGCGCTTTAATCACTTTCGCGAAAAAGCCATTTCAAATGGGTGCAGGAAAAGTCATTTTTTCATACAATAGGCGCACCTCGATATAGGTGCGAATAATGAGTAACACATCCCCTGATTTCCAAGCAGACGATTTTTTGTTAGACCACTATGTAGGAAAGACTCCTTTGGTGCGTCTGCAGCGTCTGGCAAGTCACACTCAAGCAACAGTATTGGTTAAGCTGGAAGGCAACAATCCTGCGGGTTCTGTCAAAGACCGGCCAGCCTACAATATGATCATGCAGGCGGAAAAACGCGGGCAAATTAAGCCGGGTGACACGCTGATTGAAGCGACGAGCGGAAATACAGGGATTGCGCTGGCGATGGTGGCAGCCATGCGCGGCTATCGGATGAAGCTGATTATGCCGGCAAACTCCAGCCAAGAGCGTAAAGACGCGATGCGCGCCTATGGCGCAGAGCTTATAGAATCCTCCAGCATGGAAGAGGCGCGTGATATGGCGGCGCAAATGCAGCAGGATGGCGTAGGCCTTGTATTGAATCAATTTGGCAATCCAGACAACTCAGAAGCGCATTATTTGACGACGGGTCCAGAAATTTGGCAGCAGACCGGCGGCAGAATCACTCATTTTGTCAGCGCGATGGGCACCACGGGGACAATCATGGGTATTTCAAAATACCTCAAAGAACAAAATCCGGATATTCAAATTGTCGGCCTGCAGCCTTCTGAAGGTTCAAATATTGCCGGCATCCGCCGCTGGCCGAAAGAGTATTTGCCGACAATTTTTGACCCGTCGCGTGTAGACCGCATTATGGATATTCCGCAAATTGAAGCGGAAAAAACAGCACGCAAATTGGCGCGCGCTGAAGGCGTCAGTGCGGGAACCTCTTCAGGCGGCGCAGTCTGGGCCTCCATTAAGCTGGCGGAAGAAAATCCTGAAGCTGTGATTGTCTGCATTGTTTGCGACCGTGGCGACCGTTACCTGTCTACGGGCTTATTTTCTGTAGTTGATGCCGATTAATTTCAGGCTTTTGTGAGTGCTTATGCGTTTACCTGTTTTAACTTTTGATATCGAAACATTAACCGATGTGAAGTCTGGGGCGCATTTGTACGGTCTGGATTTGCCCGAAGCAGATTTGAACAGCGCATTGGCTAAATTGCGCCGTCAGGAATCCGGTACGGATTTTCAGCGCCTGCCTTTGCATGAAATTGTCTGTATTTCCGGGCTGTGGCTGGATGAACATGGCATGAAAATGTTTTCATTCAGCCGTGAGCATGATTCGGAAGCGGAAATTTTAACAAAATTTTTATCGATCTTTGACAAGCGCCATCCAACGTTAATCAGTTGGAATGGTTCGCAATTTGATTTGCCGGTGATTCTTTTCCGCGCCATGTATCATGGCCTTTCTGCGCCAAGTTTATTCGATCAGGGCGAGATTGATACGCAAAAGCGCTATAATAACTATCAGAACCGCTATCACCAGCGCCATGTCGATTTAATGGATGCTATGGCCATGTTTCATGGCCGCCACTTCATGAAGCTGGATGATGCAGCGCATTTGCTCGGTTTTCCCGGCAAGCGCGGTGACGGCGCTTACCGTGTGCCTGAATATGTGCGCGGGCAGCAGTGGCAGGCGTTGACCAGCTACTGTGAAGGCGATGTGCTGAATACATGGCTGATTTACCTGCGCTGGCTGCTGCTGAAAGGCCAGCTGCAATTGACTGATCATCAGCATCTGGTGCAAAGCACCATCCAGTACCTGCAGGCTTTACCGCAGCATGCTGAATTTTTATCGGTTTGGCGTGAAACTTCACGGCAGACAGAATTCACTCAATTTGATTTCCCACCCCCCACACATTAGGTCCGCATGAAACATAGAGCCAAGCCCGCAAAAGCCCAGCAGCCTTCTTATATCTTCCAGGTTGAGTCGCTTTCACATGAGGGGCGGGGCATCGCGCATTATGGGACTCATCCTCACCATCCTGCGGATAAACACGGTAAAAAAGTTTTTATCCGTTATGCCTTGCCCGGAGAAACTGTATGCGCGCGCATTACCCACACAGCGAAACGGCTGGAAGAAGCTGACAGCATTGAATTGCTGAGTGACGCGTCTGAAATGCGCGTGACGCCCGCATGCCCGCATTTTGGCGTCTGCGGCGGCTGCAGCATGCAGCATATTCATCCGGATGAGCAAATCCGCTTAAAACAGGATGTGCTGAAATCGCATTTAAGCCATTTTGCAGGATTGCAGCCCGAAGAATGGCTGGCGCCTTTGCGCTCTTCACGTGAAGATTACCGCCGTAAAGCGCGGATTGGCGTGCGCTATTTGCCGAATAAGGACAAACTGATTGTTGGATTTCGGGAAAATGCCAGCAATCAGCTGACGTCAATTGACCGATGTTTGGTGCTGGATCAAAACTTTGGTTCGATTACGCGCCTGAAGCAGTTAATCCAAAGTCTAAAGGGCAAAGGGGCTATTGGTCATATAGAATTGGCGATGGGTGATCAGGATGTTGCCTTGGTGATACGCCATACTGAAAAATTAAATGATGAGGATGTCAACCAATTACAGCAATTTGCGTTACAGAAGGGTTGGCAATTGTATTTGCAGCCTGCAGGTCCAGGCAGTTTAGCCCGCATTGATGGCCAGAGCTCAGACATGCGCCTGCATTACCGTTTGGAAGAGTTTAATGCAGATTTTGCGTTCAATCCTTTAGATTTTACGCAGGTGAACTCTACAATTAATCCGCAAATGGTCAAGCTGGCATGTGATTTGCTTGAATTGAAGCAAGGCGAGCGTGTTCTGGATTTATTTTGCGGATTAGGAAATTTTTCTCTTCCGCTTGCGCGCTGTGTTGGTGCGCAAGGTGAGGTCATTGCGGTTGAAGGCAGTGAGGAAATGGTTCACCGCTGTGCAGAAAATGCTGTAAATAATGGCATTGATTGGCTGAAGTTCTATTCACAAGATTTAACAAAAGACTTTTCGCATCATTCTTGGGCAAAAGAGGGTTTTGATGCATTATTGATTGATCCGCCGCGTTCAGGCGCAGAAGAAATTATGCATTATGTGCCCAAATTTGGTGCAAAAAGAATTGTTTATGTTTCATGCAATCCAGCGACTTTGGCTAGAGATGCAGGAATATTGGCGCAGCAAGGCTATCTGCTGAAAAAAGCAGGCGTGATGGATATGTTTACCCATACCGGTCATGTTGAATCGATTGCGTTGTTCGAACAAGAAAATAAGCCGAATGATTTAAGTTATAATGAAGAGTAAAAAAGTAGGAGTAGGGTATGGTCACAGTGCGTGAACAGCTCCCGGGGCGTTTAAATGAACTGTCTCAGGAAGCGACTGTAGAACATGCCGATCAAGCATTGCATGATTTGGCGGAATGGCTGGATCGTGTGCGCGGCTTACTGGGGGCGCCCCTCAAGCAGCTTGAAAAAGTTGCGCGTTTAACCTTGCAAAGAGAGTTAGACTCTACGGTCAATCACCGTTCCAATACCTTTTATACCGGTATTGAAATGGCGGATATTCTGGCGCATCTGCATGTTGATGAAGATACGCTTTCCGCTGCGATGCTTTACCGTTCTGTGCGTGAAGGCGTCATGCCCTTGGATGAAGTGCTGGCAAAGTTTGGCGAACAAGTGCACAGCTTGGTCAAAGGCACTTTAGCAATGGGGAAGCTGTCTGAACTGATTGAGCAGAATAAGCGCCTGGAAGATCATTTTAATAATAATCAGCGCGAACATTTAAGCGGCATCTATAAGATGCTGATTTCAGTGACGGAAGATGTCCGCGTTGTACTGATCAAGCTGGCAGAGCGGACCTATGCATTGCGTGAATTGGCGCAGGCGTCACGCGAGCGTCAAGAGCGTGTGGCGCGTGAGATTCTCACCATTTATTCACCCTTGGCGCACCGTTTGGGTATCGCGCAGCTGAAATGGGAACTCGAGGATTTAGCGTTCCGCTATTTAGCGCCAGAGCGCTATAAAGAAATCGCGTCTTTATTGAATGAAAAGCGTTTAGAGCGTGAACATTACATTCAGTTTGTGATTGATAAGCTGCGTAATGAGCTGGCTGAACATGGCATTGAGGCTGAAATCAGCGGCAGGGTGAAGCACATTTATTCGATTTATCGGAAAATGAAAAGCAAGAATCTGAGTTTTGATCAGCTCTATGATATCCGCGCAGTCCGCGTATTGGTTAAAACAGTACCTGAATGCTATCATTCTTTAGGCATTGTGCATCAAATCTGGCGCCATATTCCGCATCAGTTTGATGACTATATTACCAACCCGAAAGCCAATGGCTACCGTTCCCTGCATACTGCGGTGATTGCTGAAAATAAATCGCTTGAAGTGCAAATCCGCACCAATGCAATGCATGAAGAAGCGGAGCTGGGCGTCTGTTCGCACTTTAATTATAAAGAAGGCAGCAAAAACACCGATCAGTCGTTCAATCACCGCCTGCACTCGCTGCGCGCCGTGCTTGAACATTATCAGGAGCGCAATGACGCCAGTGCGCATAAAGATGATGAATCTGAAGAGAATTTTGAGCAAATTCAAGATTTCGAAGGTTTTGAAAAAATTTATGTCTTCAGCCGGGATGGTGATATTAAAGAACTGCCGCGCGGCTCTACCGTGCTGGACTTCGCTTATCATGTGCATACCGAAGTCGGCAACAAATGCTATGCTGCGCGGGTCAATCAGCGCTATGTGCCGCTGACCTATACCCTGAAAACCGGTGAGCAGGTTGAAATTTTAACCAAGAAAGACCGCGAGCCGAACCGTGACTGGCTGGTGAATTCTTTAGGCTATATTAAAACAGCCCGCGCGCGCGATAAGCTGCGCCATTGGTTCCGCCAGCAAGACCGCAGCAAAAACTTGGAAGTGGGCCGTGAAATTCTGAATAAAGAATTATCACGCCTGGCTATTCATCCTAAAAGCATTGATTTGAACGATTACTGCAATCACTTCAATGTGAAATCTGGT
The DNA here is from genome assembly GCF_026168575.1 of Acinetobacter entericus. Lineage (NCBI taxonomy): Bacteria > Pseudomonadati > Pseudomonadota > Gammaproteobacteria > Moraxellales > Moraxellaceae > Acinetobacter > Acinetobacter entericus. The sequence continues at coordinate 109,843 of NZ_JAPEQW010000010.1, read as the reverse complement.
GAAGATATTCTGATCAGTCTGGTCAGCGGTGATGTTAGCCTGCATTCGTTAATGAATCAGGTCAACCGCCATATGCATCTGGATCAGGATGAGCCTGAGCTGGTGCTGAAGCCGGCCTTGAATCCGCGCGCCAGCCATACGCTGTCTGCGCACGGCATCCTAATTGACGGCTTAGATAATGTAGAGCTGCATGTGGCGCAGTGCTGTCAGCCTGTGCACGGTGAAGCCATTGCCGGATACATTACCCTGAACCGCGGTGTGAGCATTCATAAAGTGGCATGTCCCGATTATGTGCGCATGATCAGTCAGGAACCGGAACGCGCGGTTGAAGCGGACTGGGAAATGCAGCCGACCCGCGGTCAGAGCGTGCAGATTGTGGTGGAAGCCTATGACCGCCGCGGCCTGCTGAAAGACCTGACACAGGTGATTTTCTCCGATCAGATCAACATCCGTCAGGTGAATACCATTTCTGAAGCAGACGGTATTGCCAATATGAAGTTGCTGATTGAAGTGAAAGGTTTGGCGCAGCTGTCGCGTTTGCTGGCCCGTTTAGAGCAGCAGCCGGGCATTATCAGCGCGCGCCGTTTGATTCAAGGCGGCTGATTCAAACTCTTGCATTAAAAAGCCTGCGTAATGCAGGCTTTTTATATTTTTGTTCTTTGGTGGCGGAATGTAAAATCAAGTCTAAATATATGATATTAAAAATAATAAAGATATTTTTTGTAAAAAAAATATCGTCAATGCTATAATCCGCGCAAATATGGTATGTGAATTAAAAAGAGTAAGGAAATACAGCGCATGGTGCTATTAAATGTGTCTCAGCTGACAATAAGCCAGGCAGACGGCGTATTTCCTGCCTTAGAATACATTCCTGCGATGCAGCGCCGGCGCTTATCGCGTCTTGCAAAGCTGGCTTTGAATAGCGCAATACAGACTTTAGACACTCACAATGCCGATTATATCGTTTGGGTGTCGCAATATGGCGATGAAGCAAAAACACTAAATATTTTAGAAGATGTGTTAAGCGAGCAAACCCCTTCACCGACTCAATTTTCAACCTCGGTACATAATGCAATTTCAGGCTTATATTCTATTTTATGTCAGGATGCGACACCTGCGACCAGTTTGGCGGGTTCGTGGAATGATGGTCTAATTGAAGCCTATGCGTGGTTAAAAACAAGGCCAGAAGCTCGTCAGGTTTTGCTGGTGTATTATGATGAAGCCTTGCCAGACATATATATCGAGCATCAACCATTTGCTGCTTTTGCGATGGCAGCGATGATTTCATTAGCGCCTGCAAATTTGATGTTGATGCCAAAGCATACAGATTCAACGCCAGCCTATCAGCAGGCTTTAGCATTTAACACGTTTTGGACTAATCCTGATCAAACTGAATCTGAAGCGTGGACGAAATGCTGAAATTAAATAGGATCAGGCAAAAAGCCAACTATGTCTGGCGCGTTGGAGCGACAGGATTTAGCTTTGCCAGCTTTGGCTTAGGCGGCGTGGCGATTGGTGGTTTGATTGCACCTCTGGTCAAGCTGAGCTCAGCAGATCTTGAGCTTCGCAAGCAGCGCACTCAAAAGGTGATTAAGCACAGTTTTAAAGGTTTCACCGAAATGATGGTGAAACTGGGCATTATGACCTATACGGTTGAAGGTTTAGACAAACTACAGCACAGTCAACAAGAGTTGGTCATTGCCAATCATCCGACACTGATTGACGTGGTGGTTTTAATTGGTTTAATGGAACAAGCAAACTGCGTCGTCAAGCAGGCGCTGTGGTCGAATCCTTTTACCAAAGGCCCTGTGCAAAGCGCAGGCTATATTTTAAATGCAGGTTCTGAACAATTTATTCAGGACTGCGTACAAAAATTACAGCACGATCATGCAGCGTCCTTGTTGATCTTTCCTGAAGGGACACGGACAGCAAAAGGCGAGCAATTGAATGACTTTCAGCGTGGTGCGGCCAATATTGCCCTGCGTGCTGGTGTGCCGATTCGTCCTGTGCTGATTAGCTGCACGCCATCGACCCTGACCAAAAATGAAAAGTGGTATCACATTCCAGAACAGCCTTTTCATATCCATGTAAAAGTGTTGGATGCGATCCGAGTGGAAGACGTATTGGATGATGTAACGGTCAATCCCAAAAATGTGCGTCAATTAAATCAACAATTACAGTGGTTTTTTAACCAAGAGTTATCCCTAAATGAGCAATCTTGCTGATGAATTAAAGCAAATGATTATTGATGTCCTCGCCCTTGAAGACATCCGTATTGAAGACATTGATACAGACGCACCTTTGTTTGGTGATGGTCTGGGTTTGGACTCGATTGATGCTTTAGAACTGGGTTTGGCATTGAAAAAGCGCTATGGCATTCATTTGAATGCAGAATCTGCAGAAACCAAAGAATATTTTAAATCAATTCAAAGCTTAGTAGCTTTGGTTGAAGCACAGAAAACAGCATAAGAGGTTGCTATGCTTGCACAAGAAACCGTGTTAGAAAAATTACGTGAGTGGATGGAAGAGCTGTTTGAAATTGCGCCTGAAGATGTGCAGTTAGAATCAAACTTAGCTTCAGACCTTGATGTTGACAGTATTGATGCCATTGATTTGGTGGTGAAAATTAAAGAGTTGACAGGCAAACAAGTCAACCCTGAAGACTTTAAAAACGTGCGTACCGTACAAGATGTGGTGGTCGTGATTCAGAATATGTCGGCTGCATGAACAACATTTTAAAAGGGATAGCAGGGGTCGGATTGATCCTCTATCCTTTTTTTGTCGCTTATGCTTTAGCGCACGGACAGTATGTCTGGGTCAGTGCGGTATTGATTGCACTGGGCGTCTTGCGCCTATTGAGTAAGGGTAATGCCTTGCTGTGGCCATTGACGGGTTTTGCCATTTTATGCGGCGGGCTGAGTTTGATTTTAAAAGATCATGCGTGGCTTAAACTCTATCCTGTCTTTATGAGTCTCGGGGCGCTATTTATTTTTGCCAGCACTTTGATTAGACCGCCTTCAATGATTGAACGTTTTGCACGTTTGGCAGAGCCTAATTTGCCCGAAGAAGGGGTAGAATGGACCCGTCAAGTGACCAAAGTTTGGTGTGGGTTTTTCTGCATCAATGCGGTTATTGCCTTGATCACCGTTTTTTTCGCACCAATGACGATTTGGGTGCTGTATAACGGCTTGATCTCTTATGTCTTGATGGGTGGACTGTTGCTGGGTGAGTTTGTGTTGCGCAAACGCCAGCAGCGACTGCATCAGGCACAGAAATAACAGCATTTCCGTCAGGGCAGCTGAAACAGCAGCCTCGAACTATAGCGATTAGAAATACGGTTTTAAAAACAAATTTTATGTCTTGTCATTTTCAACACCATCTCCATTCATTGCGTCCCCTGTGTATTCAGGCGGACTCAAGTTTCGTTTCCTTTCACACTTTTTGGTTGGATGTGGCTGAACAGGCTGCGCAAATTCAGCCGTTGGAACAGCCTGTATGGGCGCTTTGGCAAGAAGACAGTTATGAGTTTTTAGTATTGTTGTTTGCGGCCTTGCAAGCAGGCAAGCAAGTGCTGTTGCCGCCGCATCGGGTCAGCGACTTAGAAAAAGAACTGGCTGAACAGCAGATTTATTTTTTAAAACGTTTGCCATCGACAGCAGAGTCAACCTTCGAGCTTCAATTTGATGCTGCCTTTCTCAATCAGGCTCAGCTGTATTTTTATACTTCGGGTTCAACTGGGCAGCCGAAAAAGATTCCGCGGACCTTGCAGCAGTTGTTCAATGAAGTCTGTGGTTTAGAGGCTAGTTTTGATTTGCCTGAGCAGGCGGTAGCCATTGCCACGGTGAGTCATCAGCATATTTATGGTTTGTTGTTTAAGTTGTTGTGGCCCTTAGCCAGTGGGCGCAGTTTCTATCAAAAACAACTGGCTTTCCCTGAAGATGTGGTCGATATTCAAAAGAAAATTGCCCATGTGCAGCTGCCCAATTATCTGATTTCCAGCCCCGCTTTGTTGAAGCGCTGGACCACAGATGTGGTATTGCAAGACTGCCATGGGGTCTATTCCTCTGGTGGAAAGTTGGATGCAGGTGTGCGTCCTTTGCTGAACCGTCCGATTACTGAAGTGTTTGGCAGTTCTGAAACAGGCGGGATCGCCCACCGTCAGGCAGATGATGCGCTATGGACACCCTTTGCCAATGTCGAAATTAACTGCGCCAAGCAGCAAGAGTTAGCCGTTAAAACCAACCATGCCTTTAGCGCGGATTGGATTTTAACTGGGGATAAAGTGCAGGTCGTGGATGCACAGAATTCCAAAAGTCCGTTTCAGTTATTGGGACGTTTGGACCGCATTGTTAAACTTGAAGAAAAGCGCTTAAGTCTCGATGCGATTGAAGCGAAAATCGCTGAGTTGGCTGAAATACAGCAGTGCCATGTTTTAATTCATGAAAAAGAACAGCGTCAAATTTTGGCAGTGGTGGCTGTGTTGACTGAGAATGCAAGGGCGCTGCTCACCGAAAAGGGCAAAGCTGCCTTTACCGCACAGCTGAAAAAACAATTACAACAGAAACTGGAAAATATCGCGATTCCGCGGCAGTGGCGGTTCTTAACGCAAATGCCACAAAATGCACAATCGAAGCTGAATAAACAGTATTTAAAATCACTCTTTCAACCGATGACCTTGCCTGTGGTATTGACGCAGCAGTCTCACGATATGCAGATCAGTTATGCTTTGGAGTTTGTGCCTGAGCTGGAGTGTTTTAAAGGGCATTTCCCGAACTTCCCGATTTATCCAGGCGTAGGGCAAATTGGATTTATTCAACATTTTGCCAAACAAAACTGGCCGGATTTACTGTGGTGCAATGGTTTTGAACAGTTAAAATTTCAAGGACTGATCCAACCCTATCAAACGGTGGAACTGGTGCTCAGCCGTAAAGCGCATAAGGTCAGTTTTGAGCTGAAAAATCATGACAAAATATTGGCATCAGGACGTTTGCTGTTTGCTGTCCCTTCAGACGTTTAAGCCGAGAGACAAAAATGAAACACTGCTTTGTGATTCCTGTGTATAACCATCCGCATTATTTGTCTACGTTATTGTCACATTTAGCCTCTTTTGAGTTACCTATCATTATGGTGAACGATGGCAGTGATGCTGCTTGTACGGCAGTGTTACATCAGCTCGCGCATGACTACCCAAGGGTCGATTTGGTTGAACATACACACAATCAAGGTAAGGGGCAGGCGGTGATCACGGGTCTCAAGCATGCCTTTCAATGTGGTTATAGTCATGCCTTGCAATTAGATGCCGATGGACAACATGACTGGCAAGACGTGCAACACTTTTTAGACACATCTATCCAGCATCCCGAAGCCATGGTTATTGGTCAGCCGATCTTTGATGCGACTGTTCCAAAAAAACGTCTCTATGGCCGTTATGCAACGCATATTTGGGTGTGGATTAACAGCCTGTCTTTTGAGATTAAGGACAGCATGTGTGGCTTTCGCATTTATCCTTTGGCGCAGACGGTAAACATTTTAAATACAGCCAAGTTTCAACCACGGATGGGCTTTGACTCGGAAATTTTGGTGCGTTTGAAATGGGACAATGTACCGTTTATCAATCTGCCCACGCATGTGGTTTATCCTGAAGGCGGCATTTCACATTTTGATGTTTGGCGGGACAATCTGGGCATGGCACGCGCGCATAGCCGCTTATTGGGTGGCATGCTGCTGCGGTTCCCCAAACTGATTTATCAGAAAATCAAAGGCTAAGGCGGTCAGAGAAGCATATGCAGAAATGGAGTGCCGTGAAAGAGCGGGGCGGGATGTTGCCGCTGATGCTGATGCTGGGTTTCTACCGTTTGGGTGGGCGCTGGCTGTGCCGGTTCATCTTGTACTTTGTGATTTTATGGTACTGGCTCTTTTCCAATACCGCGCGTCAGGCTTCCCTGTTGTACTTAAAAAAACTGCATCATTTTGCAGGTGCGCAGTCGCCGTTTCAGGCTGAGCCGCAGCTGTGGAACAGCTATACGCATTTGATGCAATTTGGTGAATGTATTTTAGATAAAATTGAGGGCTGGCTCGGGCATATTCCTGAGCAGAACTTAAATCTGCATGGTCATGCGCACTTGCATTCGCACTATCAAAAAGGTGCGGTGATTGTGGTGTCGCACTTTGGCAATATTGAATTACTCCGTGCAGTCAAGGCAGAGCATCCGCAGAAAATTAATGTGTTGGTCTATCAAAAGCATGCCACCAAATTCAATGCATTTTTAAAAAAGTTGAATGAACATGCCGATGTCAATTTGGTTTCGGTGGATGAGTTGGGAGTCGAAACAGCACTAATTTTGCAGGATAAATTGGATCAAGGTGAATGGGTGATTGTGGCGGCAGACCGCGTACCCGTGCAGTCAGATCGGGTACAATCAGTTGCTTTTTTAGGTGAGCAAGCGCTGTGGCCGCAGGGTGCTTGGATTTTATCCAGTTTGTTAAAAGCCCCTGTATTGGCAGTGTTTTGCTATCGAGTCGATACACATTTTGAAGTGCATATTCATCAAGTCGCGGAGCAGTTAAACTGGCCACGTAAAGAGCGTTTACAGGCCATGCAACAGACCATACGACAGTATGTGCAACTGTTGGAACAGCATTGCATACGCGCGCCCTATCAATGGTTTAATTTTTATAATTTTTGGAATAAAGGATAAGTCTTGTGTTAATTGTTGGGGAAACTCCGCTCAGTATTGAAGATGTTGTGGCTGTAGCGCGTAAAGAAAAACAGGTGGCATTGCCTACCTCTGCTGAATGGACAGCATTGATTCAACGCGGCGCAGATTTCCTCGATCAGCTGTTGCAAGACGAAGGTGTCATTTATGGCGTGACCACGGGTTATGGAGACTCGTGCTTGGTTGAAATTCCAGCCCATCAAGTGCATGAGTTGCCGCTACATTTGTCGCGTTTTCATGGCTGCGGCATGGGGCAAAACTTAGACTTAATTACCGCACGTGCTGTCGTGGTGGTGCGTTTATGTTCTTTGGCGCGCGGTTATTCGGGTGTCTCGCATGCCTTGTTACAGCGTTTGGTCTGGATGCTGAATGAAGATGTGATTCCGGTGATTCCCTCGGAGGGTTCGGTCGGTGCCAGTGGTGACTTGACGCCTTTGTCTTATATCGCTGGGGCATTGGTCGGTGAGCGCGATGTGTACTATCAATGCCAGATTGTACCGATTGCGCAAGTGTATGCCGAAAAAGGCTTGCAGCCTTTGGTGATGCGTCCTAAAGAAGGCTTAGCCCTGATGAATGGTACAGCGGTCATGACCGCGATTGCTTGCCTCAACTATAAAAAAGCAGAACAGATTTCTTTTGCCAGTACCTTGATTACCGCACTAAATGTTTTGGCCTTAGAGGGGAATCCAAGCCATTTTGATGAAGTCTTGTTTGCGCAAAAACCACATCCAGGACAGCAACATATTGCAGCCCAATTACGTGACTGGTTAAACAGTGAAGTACAAACTGAACACCAAAATTCACGCCTGCAAGACCGTTATTCATTGCGCTGTGCACCGCATGTGATTGGGGTGTTTGAAGATTCTAAAGTCTGGCTGCGTCAGTTTATTGAAAATGAACTGAACTCAAGTAATGACAATCCATTGATTGACCCTGTCAATTTGCGGGTACTGCATGGCGGACATTTCTATGGCGGCCATATTGCCCAAGCCATGGACAGCCTGAAAATTATGATCGCGAATATTGCTGACTTGATGGATCGTCAGTTGGCACAGTTGGTGGACTATAAAATGAACAATGGTTTACCGCGTAATTTAACCGGTTCTAGTCCTGAGCGCTTGCCGCTGAATCATGGCTTTAAAGCGGTACAAATCGCGGTTTCGGCATGGACAGCAGAAGCCTTGAAACAAACACTCGCTGCGTCGATTTTCTCACGCTCAACTGAATGTCATAATCAAGACAAAGTCAGCATGGGCACTATTGCCGCGCGTGATGCTAGCCGTATCATTACCTTAACCGAACAAGTGATTGCGGCACTCAGCTGCGCAGCGGTTCAGGCGGTTAAACTCAAAGGGGTATATACAGAACTCAGCCCTGTTTTAACAGCATTTCAACACTGGGTGCTTCAGAGCTTCACCTATGTAGAGGAAGATCGTCCTTTGCAGCAAGAGCTTCAAGCATTGGTTAATCGCTTTGAGCAGTTAGAACTGTTAGACAGCATTGCTGTTCAATATTCATAGGAAATGAGCATGCATGCTGATGTAATCATTGAAGTGCCCTTTCATGATGTCGACACTATGAACGTGGTGTGGCACGGGCATTATTTAAAATATTTTGAAATTGCGCGCTGCAAACTGCTGGATCAATTTCACTATAACTATAACCAAATGCGTGACTCGGGCTATGCATGGCCGGTGATTGAAAGTCATGTCCGCTATGTACAAGGCATTGAGTTTGAGCAAAAAATTCGTGTGCGCGCCGTTCTGAAAGAGTGGGAAAACCGTCTGAAAATTGAATATCTGATTTTCGATGCAGTTTCGGGCAGAAAGCTGACTAAGGGCTATACCTCGCAAGTGGCGGTACACATTGAAAAACGTGAAATGTGCTTCCAGTCGCCACAGGTGTTGCTGGACTGTTTAAATGCATGGCCTGAGTTTAAGGCGGAGTAATGCAAGCATGATTCGATATAAATTACCTAAGCCGATTTTGGTTGCGTGTACAGCCAGCGTGATGATTGTGCTTGCTCCCGCAGCGAATGCACAAAGTACTGAATTGAAGCAGGTGTTTGCTCAGCTCGGTGCAACGCCTGTGGTGCGTGCCCAATTTGAGCAGCAGAAGAAACTGGCCGCTTTGAATAAAACCTATGTGTCCAAAGGTACGGTACTGTTCAGCAAAAATCAAGGCGTGCTGTGGCAGATTCAAAGTCCAGTCAAAGCCGATTTGGTGGTGACACCGCGTAAGCTGGTACAAAAGACGCAGCGCACGTCCAGTCAAATTGAAGTCGATAAGACTCCTTATGGCTCTGTAGCGACGATGTTTTTACAGTTGATGTCGGGCAATGAAGCGGCGCTCGCTAAAAACTTTAATGTGGTGTCTGCCAATTACAGTCCGACGAAGTGGAATGTCAGCTTAACGCCGAAAAGCAGTCTATTTAAAAAGCTTTTTGTCCAAGTCGATGCGCAAGGTCAGCACTATGTGGACCGTATTACGATTTTGGAACAAGCCAATAATCGCACCATCATTCGTTTTAGCCAGCAAACGGCTCAACCTCAAACTTTAACGGCTGCGGAAAATGCGCTTTTCCAATTGGCAAAATAAATTTAGCGCTCTGTGGTTGTTGGTGCTGTGTGTCATTGCTTTGGCACTGGGCGTGGCTTGGCTGAATAAAGGCATCAAGATTGAGACCAATATTTTTGCTTTGCTGCCTGAAGCCCATCAAGATGCGCATCTGGAACAAGCGCAGCAATATGTCAGTCAGCAGTTAAATGACAAAGTTTTTGTGGTGCTGGATGCCAAAACAGATCTGCAATTAGAACAGGCAACGCAAGCACTCAAAACCCAAGCCGATCGAAGTCAGCTGTTTTTACCCGTTCGTCCGCAGCTTGATCCTGATCAATTTTCCCAAGCGCTGTATCAACACAAGGCGGGATTATTATCCAAGACAGATCAGCAGATGGTGCAAGGGCAGGATACTGCTGCGTTGATGGAGCAGGGCTTATTGCAACTGATGAGTCTGGGCATGCCAATCACGGCTGAAATGCTCAAGCAAGACCCTTTGTTGCTGTTTCCGCGCTATGCAGTGGGTTTAAGCGCCTTACAAAGCAATGCCGATATCAATTTAGAGCAGGGCTTTGCGACCATTCGTGATGAGCAGGGCATCTCGCGCCTGATGGTGCTTCAGCTCAACAACAGTCCTTATAACATTGCCTACCAAGAGCAGGCTGCTGCTTTTATTCAGAATATCAATCAGCAACTCAACCAGTTGCAGGTCAAGCCGCACTGGACAGGCACGCTGCTGTTTGCACAGTTCGGCACTAACTCTGCCAAAGAGGAAATTTCCACCATTGGCGTGGGTTCGACTATCGGGATTTTGCTTCTAGTCTGGTTTGGCTTCCGTTCGATACGACCGATGCTGACGGAAATGGTCGCAGTGGGTACAGGTAGCTTGGTGGCCTTTGCGGTGACGTATTGGGTTTTCGGTGAAATTCATCTGATGACACTGGTTTTTGGCGCCAGTCTGATTGGGGTCTGTGTCGATTTTTCATTTTACTTTATGGCCATGCAGTCTCAGCACCGACAGGTGGATGGATTTTCTGTTTTAAAACCATTATTGCCGAGTTTATTTGTGGGTCTGATGACCACGTTATTGGCCTATGTGGTGCTGAGTTTTACTCCATTTCCGGGCTTTAAACAGATTGCGGTCTTTTCCATGGTTGGGCTGAGTGCCGCATGGGTGACCAGTATTTTACTGCTGCCACGTTTGCCTGCGCTGAATGCGGAACCTGCGATACGTGCTTTGGGCTTTATTGGCAAAGCACGCAGTTATGTGCAGAGTCAAAATACGCTGCGTTATGGCATGATTTCACTGATTCTACTGGTGACAGGCAGCAGCCTCGTCTTTCTGAAAAGCAATGATGACATCCGCAATTTGCAAAGTATGGATGCCACCTTAAAGCAGGAAGATCAATACATCCGTTCGCGTTTTATGCAACAGCAAAGCAGTGAATACTTTGTGGTACAGGGCAGAACTCCAGCAGAGTTAGAGCAGCGTGAACAGCAGCTACTGGCAAAACTTGTGCCCTTACAGCAGGCTGGCAAGCTGGATGCTGTGCAAGCTTTAGGGCAGTGGATACCCTCGCTTGAGCAGCAAAAACACAATATCGCGATGTTACAGGCGATTCCTCAGTCCGCTTTAGTGAAATATGCGCAAGCGTTACAGCTCAATACTGCCGATGTTTTAAACTGGCAAGCGCATTTAAAAGACCAACCGTTATTGACCGAAGCTGTCTTTAAAGATCATCCCCTGCATTTTCTGCAGATGAGTCCGACGCAGCGTTTGGTGATGCTGCAAAATGTGCATGACGTCAAAGCTGTGCAGCAGCTTGAGAATGTTGATGTACAGCTGTTACGTCCAGTTCATCAACTGTCTGAATTGTTTAAACAGCATCGTGTGCAGGCACAGTGGCTATTACTCAGCGCTTTGCTGATGTTAGCTGTTGGCTTAGGCGCACTTTATGGCAAAAAATCCATTCTGCCTTTGGTGTTGCCTGTCAGTATGGCCTTAATGACCACGTTTGCCATTCAAGCATGGCTGGGTGTCGAGATTAATTTATTCAGCATTATGGGTACCTTCCTAATCATTGGGATTGGGGTGGATTATGCGATTTTCTACCGCCACGGACACGATCACCCGCAGGTGGTGGGCATGGCTTTGTTCCTGTGCATGATGTCGACGTTTTTTAGTTTTGGTTTGCTGTCTTTTAGTCATACCTACGCCATTCACAGTTTCGGCTTAACAGTGTTGCTGGGCGTTATTTTTTCATTTATTTATGCCACACTTTTTACATCCTCCGATGCAAAACATGTGGTGGTTCAACAATATCAGCCAAAGAGCTGAGTCAAAGGGTACAGTGCAATGAGCACCATGCAACAAACAGATGTTTTAATTATTGGGGCGGGACCATCAGGCAGTTCGGCCGCAGCTTTGCTGCGCCAAAAAGGCTATCAGGTTACGGTGATTGAAAAGCAATATTTTCCGCGTTTTTCCATCGGTGAGTCTTTATTGCCACAGTGTATGGTGTTTTTAGAAGAAGCGGGTTTGTTGGAGACAGTGCGTGCCCATGCTGACGAATATGCCTTTCAGTTTAAAAATGGCGCGGCTTTTTTAAGAGGCACACAGCGCAGTTTTTATGATTTTACTCAAAAGTTTAGTGAAGGCCCGGGGACTACATGGCAGGTACGACGTGCCAACTTTGACCAGCTTTTGGCACAGCAAGCTGAAAAAATGGGCGCGGACATCCGTTTTGGCCATGAAGTGTTGGCGGTCGATGTGACGTCTACACAGCCGATTTTGACGGTCAAAGATGCGCAAGGCGACAACTACCAAATCCAAGGCAAGTTCCTCTTAGATGCCAGTGGTTTTGGCCGCATTTTGCCGAAGTTTCTCGACTTAGAAAGCCCATCGGACTTTCCTGTGCGCCGTGCGGTTTTTACCCATATTGAAGACGGTCTATTGAATGACCCTGAGTTTGACCGTGAGAAAATTTTAATTACTGTGCATGAAAAAGACCACCGTGCGTGGTACTGGCTGATTCCCTTTGCCGATGGGCGTTCTTCATTTGGCATCGTGGCGGAGCAAGATTTCTTTGAAAAATACGGTTATGACGGCAGTGCGGACTATGACTTAGAAGCCTTGCAGAAACGTATTTTGGCGGATGATGCCAGCTTGTCGCATGTGCTGCGTCATGCTAAACATGATACTCCTGTCCGTACTTTGGTGGGCTATTCTGCCGATGTGAAACATTTGGCATCAAACAACTATGCGCTACTTGGCAATGCTGGCGAGTTCCTTGATCCTGTCTTTTCTTCAGGGGTAACCATTGCCTTGAAATCGTCCAGTCTAGCCGTACCATTGGTCGAGCAAGTGCTGCAAGGTCAGGCAGTCGATTGGATGGAGCAATATGAAAAGCCACTACGTAAAGGCATTCAAGTGTTCCGTGCCTATGTTGAGTCATGGTATTCGGGGGAGTTTCAGGATGTGGTGTTCTCCACTCATCAGGATGAAAAAATCCGCCGTATGATTGCATCTTTACTGGCAGGTTATGCGTGGGATGAGAGCAACCCAATTCATCGCAATGCCAAGCAACGTTTGAGTACTTTGGCCGAATATTGCCGAGAAGAACAACCAAAAAAAGAGTCGCTGACCGATGAAACTTAAGCTGCATTTGAAAACTGTCAGTTGGGTTTTAGCCAGTGCTTTGCTCTGTAGTGCCTGTCAAAGCTGGATCCCTAAAGCGCAAGGACTCGCGACCCCAGAGTGGGTGGCGCAAAATTACCAGCGCCAAGATCAAATTGAAGTGCAGTGGAAAAGCCAGAGTTTCAGTTTTTTACTGTACCAGCAGCAGAGGGGACAGGCGCTTGACATGCTGGCGCTCAGCCTCACTGGACAGCAGTTGTTTAAGCTCAGTTTTGATGGTCAAAAAGTACATGTGGAGCAGCGGATTGAGCCGATGAAATTATTGCCTTTTGATTATGTAGTACGCGATATTCTATATGCAACTTATCCTCATTTTGCAGCGCTGCATGCTGCTCAAAATGCGGTCGTGCAGAAAAACGATACCATTTATATACAGCAGCAGCCCGTGTTGAAAATTCAGCAAAATGAGGGAGCAATTGAGCTAGATAATTTGCAAGTGCCTTATCAGATGGTCATCAGTGCGGTGAGCAATACTTTAGAAGATGATCAAGGTGACCATCATGACTAAAAATCTACAGCATGTTTCAGCTGTTGGCATTCAGTTCAGTGCGGCGCTATCGGCTTTGGGACAAAATGCCGCTGAGCTTCAACATGCCTTAACAAGCACCAAAAATACCTTATCCCAACGAGAGGATCTGATCGCGGGGCGAACGGTCTGGGTCGGTGCATCTGACCAAGCCTTGCTTCAAGCAGTTCCTGCAAGCTTAAGCAGTGCAGACTCACGGAATTTACGCTTTGCCCTGACGGCTCTGGCACACATTGAAACCGAGATTCGGGCCTATACAGCACAGTTTGCTAAACAACGTCTTGCTGTGATTATCGGCACATCAACCTCAGGCATCGCGGATAATGAACCTACTTTAAAAGCACAGTTTCAACAGCCTGTGCCGCAGTCTATACAGCACCAAAAGCAAGAAATGGGCAGTTTAGCGGAAGCCTTACAACAGTATTTGGGCTGGGAAGGGCCTGCCTATACCATTTCTACCGCTTGTTCCTCGGCAGCTAAAGCGCTGGCGGCGGGGCAACGTTTGCTGAATGCCGATCTGGTCGATGCTGTCTTAGTCGGTGGAGTCGACACCCTATGCAAGCTGACTTTAAATGGTTTTAATAGTTTAGAAAGCTTATCGAGCGGAATTTGTCAGCCCTGTGGTGCCAACCGTGACGGTATCAATATTGGTGAAGCCACAGGACTGTTTTTACTTTCCAAAGCGCCCGCTCCTGTGATGTTGCTGTCGAGCGGCGAGTCAATGGATGCATGGCATATTTCAGCACCGCATCCAGAAGGGCAAGGTGCTGCGGAGGCGATGCAAAAAGCGTTAGATGCTGCGCAGCTTGAAGCAGGCGATATTGGATATTTGAACTTACATGGGACTTCTACACCGCAAAATGATGCGATGGAAATTCAAGCGGTACAGACTGTTTTTTCAGATGCAGCTGTGGCTTTGAGCAGCACCAAACATAAAACAGGGCATTGTCTGGGGGCAGCAGGTGCAATCGAAGCCTTTATTTGCCAGCAGGTTTTATTGGACCAATCCTGGTTGCCGCTACATCATGTAGGTGAGTTGGACGATGCGTTGGCTGGGCAAAATTATGTGCTTACACCGCATTTGAATACACCCATTCGCTATGCGATGAGTAATTCTTTTGCTTTTGGCGGCAGCAATATCAGTTTAATTTTCGGGACGGCTTTGCCATGATGGACGCAGTACAGTTTACTCCACATGAAAAACCGATGGTTTTCGTGAGTCATCTGATTGAAGCCAATGATGAGTTCGCCATTGCAGAACTTCACATCACGCCAGATTTGATGTTTTGTGAGCCAGATGGCTTGCCCACATGGAGCAGTATTGAGCTGATGGCGCAGACCATTAGTGCCTATGCAGGCTATAAAGGGCAAACTCAGGGATTGCCACCGAAAATTGGCTTTTTATTGGGAACGCGTAAAATGCAGTTACCCTGTGCCTATTTTAGTTTGGGTACAACCGTGCAGATTCGGGTCGAACAAAGTTATCTGCACGAAGGTTTGGGGCAGTTTAATTGTGAAATTGAATATCAAGAACATCGGTTCAGCGCTATGTTGAGCGTATTTGAGCCTGAAAATATGAATGAAATCATTGGAAAATTAGTGTGAACAGAAGAGTTTTAGTCACGGGTTCGAGCCGTGGAATAGGTAAAGCGATTGCTTTAGAGTTAGCAAAGGCAGGCTTTGATGTCACGGTGCATGCCCGCTCAAGACAGTCTGAGGCCGAAGCCGTAGCTCAGGAGATTCAAGCGCTTGGACAGGCCAGCCATGTACTGATGTTCGATGTGAATGAGCGTGAAAAGATTGCTGCCATTTTGGAGCAAGATATAGCACAGCATGGCGCTTTTTACGGTGCGGTGCTGAATGCAGGACTAACCCGTGATGGTGCTTTCCCCGCATTGACCGATGAAGACTGGGATGACGTGGTCTCGACCTCTCTGAACGGTTTTTATAATGTGCTGAAACCCTTGATGATGCCGATGATTCGCTTGAAAAAGGGCGGACGTATTGTGACCTTATCTTCGGTGTCTGGAATCATGGGTAACCGAGGTCAGGTGAACTATAGCGCTGCCAAAGCAGGCTTGATTGGCGCGACCAAAGCATTGGCGCTGGAATTGGCCAAACGCAAAATCACGGTGAACTGTGTGGCTCCGGGCTTGATTGAAACCGAAATGGTCACGGAAGAAGTGAAAGAGCATGCTTTGAAGATGATTCCGATGCAGCGCATGGGGCAGGTGGAAGAAGTCGCCAAAGCGGTGAAGTTTTTATGCAGTGATGATGCCAGTTATATCACCCGCCAAGTGATTTCAGTCAATGGAGGCCTGATTTAATGAAACGTGTTGTTGTGACAGGCATGTCAGGGATTACCTCTTTGGGGGAAACCGCAGAGCAAATTTTTGAGCAGTTTGCACAAGGCAAAAGCGGCATCCGCTACATGCCGGACTGGGAAATTTATCCTGATTTACGCAGTAAATTGGCGGGCCCCGTTGAATCCTTTACTGTACCGAAGCATTTTAACCGTAAAGTGACCCGCGGCATGGGACGTGTTGCTTTAATGTCTACGGTATGTGCTGAAAAAGCATTGGAAGATGCAGGGCTGCTGAATGATGAGATTTTAAAAAGCGGTGAAACCGGGGTTGCTTTCGGTTCATCGGCAGGCAGCGTAGATGCGGTTGCTGAATTTGGCGCAATGTTGCTGGATAATAATATGAACAAGCTGAATGCGACGACCTATATCCGGATGATGTCGCATACCAGCGCAGTCAATATGACGGTTTATTTTGGTCTAAAAGGTTTAACGCTGCCGACCTCAAGTGCCTGTACTTCGGGTTCCATGGCCATTGGCCAGGCTTATGAAGCGATTAAATTCGGCAAGCAAACTGTGATGATTGCAGGCGGGGCAGAAGAACTCAGCGCTGCAGGTTCTGCTGTGTTTGATGTGCTGCTGGCGACCAGTACGCAAAATGACAGCCCAGAAAAAACACCGCGTCCCTTTGATGCAAAGCGTGATGGTTTAGTGGTCGGTGAAGGCGCAGGCTGTTTGATTTTAGAAGAATATGAACATGCCCAAGCGCGCGGGGCGACGATTTATGCCGAGGTCATCGGTTATGGCAGCAATACCGACGGTCAGCATGTGACCCGGCCTGACTCTGAAATGATGGGCCGTTGCATGCAGTTGGCACTGAAAGATGCGCAGCTTGCTGCCGCGGATATTGACTATGTCAATGCGCACGGCACCTCAACCGATCAAGGGGATATTGCAGAATCGCAAGCGACCGCACGGATTTTGGGCAAGAAGCCGATCAGCTCATTAAAAAGTTATTTTGGGCATACGCTCGGGGCATGCGGGGCCATTGAGGCATGGCTGAGTATTGAAATGATGCTGCGCAATCAGCTGGTGCCTACGCTGAATTTAAATCAGCTTGACAGCGGCTGCGGTGATTTGGATTATATCGTCAATGAAATGCGTTCAGCAGAAACGCACATCATGATGAGCAACAATTTTGCTTTTGGAGGAATCAATACCTCCCTGATTTTTAAACATGTCTGATTAGACGAGGGTATAATAATGTTATTGAAAAATATTTGCGCAGCCGCTGTGCTGACTTTGAGCGGAATGGCTGCAGTACATGCGGCAGATACCATGCACGACTTTAATTTCAAAGAAGCTGTGGACCGCGCTGTAGCGGATGGAACACTGGATGGGTCTGTTAAGTTTTATTTGGCGGGCACCAAGTCAGGCGGCAAGGTGATTGAAAAGGGCTTAGTGACCAATAAAAAAACCAATGGTTTTGCCAAATCTGCTGAAAGCGCATGTGATCATGTGCTGCGTTCAGCGCTGATTCAATTCCAAAATACCGCAAAAGCCAGGGGCGCAAATGCTGTGACCAATCTGGTAAGTTTCTATAAGTCAAATGAAACCCGCAGCACCACGACTTACCGATGCGCCAAAGGTACAGCTATTGCTGGCGTTGCGCTGAAAGGTGATATTGTTAAGTTCTAAAAAATCATGAAAGTCGAGCTGGGTACACAATGAGCAAGCCTAAAAATATTCAAGTGCATGTGCATGCTCTGGCTCAGCTCGCGCCTTTACCGCGAGATGATTTTCCGGATATGCGCGCCTACCAAAGGTATAAAAAGCAGCAGATTTACCGTCAGCGCAATCAGCATTTAAGTGAATATAGTCAGCAGCAGATACAGGATGCTGATTTGGGTAGCACTGAATTTGGCAAGCCTTATCTTAAAAAATTGCCTGAAATTGCATTTAATCATTCGCACAGCCAGCAGAATTATGCTTTAGCGCTCAGCGCCAGCATGCCGGATATTGGTATTGATGTGGAGGATTTGGCGCGGAAAGTGCGTTTTGATGCTTTAGCGCGCCATGCGTTTCATCCGCGTGAATTAGCGCTCTGGGAAAGTTTAGAAGATCCATCGGACTATTGGTTTAAAGTGTGGACGGCGAAAGAAGCGGTGCTCAAAGCGTCAGGTTTGGGCATCCGCATGAATTTGAATGAATTGGATACACAAGTTCATCCCGATCAGAATGGTGGCGTGTGCAGCCATTGCAGCCTTGGCACATTCGCCTATCAAAATTTTCAGCTGCCTCACCTTATGCTGACGGTTGCATGGCGTTCAGAATTATCCTGCAGAGGTTTTACTTTTCCTGAAATCCAGCTGATACAGCACCCATAAAGCCATAAAAAAAACCCATCTGAAGATGGGTTTTTTTTATGATTTAGCAATCAGCGTGGAATTTCATTTTCTTCTTCAAACTCAGGCTTCACTTGTACAATGAAGTCCTGACGGTTCAAGCCGCGCCATAAGGCAAAGGCAGTCCCGATATAAATCGAAGAATAGGTGCCGACAAAGACACCGATAAACATTGCCACTGAGAACCAGTGCAGGCCTTCGCCGCCCAGGAACATCATGGCTAACACCACAAGCAGCAGGGTCGCCGACGTATGAATAGTACGGCGTAACGTCTCGGTTAAGGCAATGTTGACGATTTCCAAAGGCTCTGCACCGCGGATTTTCCGGAAATTTTCGCGGATACGGTCAGAAACAACAATGTTGTCGTTCAATGAGAAGCCGAGCAGCGCCAAAATCGCCGCCAGTACGGTTAAGTCAAACGGCCACTGCATCATCGCAAACACACCGACAGTGACAATCACGTCATGCAGCAGGGAAAGCACTGCGCCCAGCGCCAGCTTGAATTCAAAGCGGATTGTGACATAAACCAGCATCAGCAGCATGGCTAATGCCACAGCGCCGCCTGAGCGGATGTACAGTTCGTTGCCGACTTGGCCGCCGACAACATCAACTTTATGCACTTCAGCTTTGTTGCCCGGCAATTGCGCTGCCGTAGTGATTTCTTTGGTTAAGTCCGCAGCTTCAGCCGTTTCCTGGATGGGCATACGCACCATCAAGTCGCGGTTAGAGCCTAAAGTCTGCACCACAGAATCTTTAAAGCCTGCTTTTGCTAAAGCTTCGGAGACATCCGCGGCTTTTACTGGCTGGCTGTAGTTCAATTCTGCAGAAACACCGCCGGTAAAGTCTAAACCTAAGTTCAGTCCTTTCGTCGCAATAAAGTAGATGCTGGCCACCGTCAAGAAGATGGAAATCAATGCCGCAGGCAAAGAAATCTTCATAAACGGAATCACGTGTTCATCGTCTGGACGGCCGTATTTTTTGGGTTTCAGTTGAGTATTTTCAGTCATCATCGATCTCCTTAAATGCTCAACTTATGCAGGTTGCGTTTTTTGCCGTAAATGAGCTGGACAATCGCACGGGTTACTGTAATGGCAGTAAACATTGAGCAGACGATACCAATCATCAGGGTCACGGCAAAGCCTTTAATCGGGCCTGTGCCAATGGCAAACAGAATAAACGCCACCAAGAATGTGGTTAAGTTGGAGTCCAGAATGGTGTTGTAGGCCCGATCATAGCCGGCCACAATGGCCTGCTTGGGCGAGGCGCCCCATTTCATTTCTTCCCGTATCCGCTCACAGATCAGCACGTTGGCATCGACCGCCATGCCAATGGTGATGACGATACCCGCAATACCCGGCAGGGTGAGGGAGGCGCCAATCCAAGACATGATGGTTAAAATCATTGCCAAGTTGAACACGAGGGCAAAGTTGGCGATTAAGCCAAATAGGCGGAAGAACACCACCATCCAGATTGCAACCAGCAAGAAGCCGATTTGCGTAGACAAGACGCCTTTATCAATGTTTTCTTGACCCAAGCTCGGGCCAATCACCCGTTCTTCAACAAAGTACATTGGCGCCGCCAGTGCACCTGCACGCAGCATCAAAGCAAGCTCTGACGCTTCCTGCGGAGAAGACAGGCCGGTAATGCGGAATTGTGAACCTAATACGGCTTGAATGGTTGCTGCATTAATGACGACAGACTCAGTATAAGGGGTGCGGACTTCAGTCTGCGCGCCAGTCTTAGGGTCTTGAACATAGCTGATCTTTTGCTTGTTTTCAATAAACAGCACAGCCATGCGTTTGCCGACAGAATTGCGGGTTGCTTCTGACATTAGCTTGCCGCCAGCAGTATCCAGCGTAATGTTTACTTCAGCGCCGCCTGAATCCTGGCTAAAGCCTGAAGATGCATTTTGAACACGCTCACCCGTTAAAATACGGTTGCGCTCCAGCAGCAGCTGACGGCCGCTGTCTAAAGATTCATAGGCGAAAGCTTCTGTGCCTGGCGGCAATGAACCTTTGATCTGACCGGTGTATGGATCAATATATTGATCATTCAAGTCGGATACTAAGCGGAATTCAAGGTTTGCAGTACGGCCAAGGACACGTTTTGCTTCAGCCGTATCCTGAACACCTGGAAGCTCCACCACAATGCGGTTGCTGCCCTGCGTTTGAACCACAGCTTCCGCTACGCCCAACTCGTTAATCCGGTTGCGCAGTGTGGTTAAGTTCTGGTTGACTGCATAGGACTGAATTTCCTGCTTGCGGGCATCAGTATAGGTCAAGCGCAGTGTTGAACCGCTGTCGGTTGCAATCGCCTGCTGCGTATACTCATTGCCGCTTCGGCGCAGGAAATCCATCACTGCTGACCGGTCATCATTGTTGGCGAACTGAAGGGTAATCGCGTTATTGCTGAGCGATAGGCTGTTGAATTTCAGGTTGCTGTCACGCAGCTGGCGGCGCAAGTCTGCAGCAGATGTTTCCATACGCTGTGAAATGGCTTTATCCATATCCACTTCAAGCAAGAAGTGAACACCGCCGCGCAAGTCCAAGCCGAGCTTCATCGGCTTAGCGCCAATTTTCTGCAGCCATTCAGGCGTGGTTGGCGCAAGGTTTAATGCGACAACGTATTGGTCGCCCAAGTCGCGCCGCAAAGCGTCTTTTGCTTTTAATTGTGCTTCGCTTGAATCTACGCGCAATAAGGCTGCATTATTGGTGAAGCTGTTGTCGTGTGTGGCAATGTTTTCACTTTTTAAAATTTGCTCTGCTTTTTGCACGATGCTCTGATCGATTTGAGTACCGGCTTTGGCACCCGAAATTTGAACAGCTGGTTCATCTGGATACAAACTTGGCAGGGCATATAATGTGCTGACCACTAAAACGACTAGGATCAGCAGATATTTCCATGCTGGGTAACGCATTTGTTTTCTTCTTAAAATGAAAAAAGCCGTGCGGATGCACGACTGTTTTTTGATTAAAGGTTGTTTAACGTGCCTTCAGGAAGAACTGAAATCACACTTGCGCGCTGAATTTTTACTTCTACGCCGCGGCTCAGTTCAACGACAGCAAAATCGCCTTCAAGTTTAATGATTTTGCCCATTAAACCGCCGGCAAACACAACTTCACTGCCGACGCCCAGGCTTTCAACCAGCGCGCGGTGTTCTTTTGCGCGCTTAGATTGCGGACGCCAGATCAAGAAGTAGAAGATCGCAACAAAAACAGCAATCATTAAGATGTTGGCCATCATACTCGGCTGTTGTGCTGCTTCACCTGCTGCATGTGCAGTAGAAATAAAAAGGCTCATTTCAATTTCCTAAACTAATAAAACGGTATATCAATAACATGATAATAAATTGGCTTGTTCTGCAATTTACCTTGTCTTTTTCCTCAGCGCAAATGCTGAAAGATTAATCTTGCGGACAAGGCGGCACTTCTAAGCCTCGGCGGGCATAAAAGTCCTGAACAAATTCATCAAATGTGCCATTGTCCAGAGCGTCACGAATATCTTGGGTAAAACGCTGGTAATAGCGCAGGTTATGGATGGTGCCCAGCATTGAGCCCAGCATTTCGCCGCATTTCTCTAAATGGAACAGATAAGCGCGGGTGAAATTTGTGCAGGTGTAGCAGTCGCAATCAGCATCCAGCGGACTTTGGTCATGGCGGTATTTGGCATTGCGGATGCGCACTAAACCATCTGTCACAAAATAGTGGCCGTTGCGTGCGTTGCGGGACGGCATCACGCAGTCAAACATATCTACACCGCGGCGGATGCCTTCCACAATATCTTCAGGCTTACCGACGCCCATCAGGTAACGCGGCTTATCTTCAGGCATTTTCGCAGGAAGATAGTCCAGCACTTTAATCATTTCTTCTTTCGGTTCGCCCACAGACAGGCCGCCAATGGCATATCCGTCAAAGCCAATGTCCAGCAGGCCATTCAGAGACTCATCACGCAGGTCTTCGTACATGCCGCCTTGAATGATGCCGAATAAAGCATTGGTATTGTTGATTTCATCATGGTGATGAGTTTTGCAGCGTTTTGCCCAGCGCAATGACAGCTGAAGCGATTTTTGCGCTTCTTCATGCGTTGCAGGGTAAGGCGTGCATTCATCAAAAATCATCACGATATCTGAATTCAATGTTTTTTGAATATCCATTGAAATTTCAGGAGATAAAAATACTTTAGAGCCGTCAATCGGTGAGCGGAAGGTCACGCCTTCTTCTTTGATTTTACGCATTGCGCCAAGGCTGAAGACCTGGAAGCCGCCTGAATCGGTCAAAATCGGCTTGTCCCATTTCATGAATTCATGCAGGCCGCCGTGTTCCTGAATGACTTCTAGGCCAGGGCGCAAGTAAAGATGGAAAGTGTTGCCTAAAATAATTTGCGCTTTAATTTCTTCAATATCGCGCGGGAGCATGCCTTTTACCGTGCCGTAAGTCCCGACGGGCATAAACACAGGCGTTTCCACCACACCATGTGCAAGGGTAAGACGGCCGCGGCGCGCGCGTCCAGACTGGCCTAATTTTTCAAACTTCATACAGGTTCCAAATCAAGGCGAAAAAACAGTTCGCTGATCATTAGTGCTAAAAGTACGCTATTTTCCTTGATTCCGCTGCTAAACGCCAGCGCCAGAGCGTACTGAGGCTGTAAATTTCTCATGGATTTGCATTCACATTTGCGCAAGGCCGCAGAAGCGCTTTCAGCTGGCGGGCTGCGCGGTGAAATGGGAAGAATGATAAAACTGATTGATGCGCGCTAATATTTCATCTTTTTGCATGGCGCAGCTGTCTTTGCTGCCGGTTGCCATTGCTGCAATGGTCTGCACCAGTTTTTGAATATAGGCATTGGTATCCATAAAATTGGACTCAAGCGTCAGCAGATACGCTGCGTGGGCGACCTGAAGCTCGTTATACGGTTCCACTTCCGCCAACTGCGCTAAATCAATCAGCAGGTCTTTATCGGCCTGCGACAGCTTAAAGCGGTTTAAATGCTGGATGGCCTGCTGCTTTGGCGTGCGGTCATGCAAAAAGGACTGCAGCCCGCTGCTGGTCGGATTGAGATACAGCACGGACCGAATTTCTATCTCTGGCTGAGAAGGCAGGCCGATAAAAAATAAAATCTGATGCAGATCTTGGCCATTTAAAGTGACCAGCGCTTCTTTGGCCTGCTTAAAGGCATCCAGCAGCGTTTGCAGATTGCTGCTGGACTGATCGGGTATGGGGGTACTGAAACTGTGCGCAGATGCCGCGCTTCCAGCCAGAATATCCCGAAAGCTGTGCAAGGCGGAACTTTGCGCAGGGCGTAATCTGCTGCGCCACTTTTGGATATTCCAGCGCTCCAGTTCAGATAAATACTGGGCGCGGTCTTCATGCTCTGCATAAATGCTGCGCTGAGTGGAAATGGCTAAATAATCAATCTGCAAATATTCATTAAAAACCAAGGCGCATGCGTAAATATCATCGTTTTTATAGTGCTGATAAAGCTGCTGAAATTCTTCTATTAATACTTGTTTTAATAATGTTGTATGTTCTGGCATGGCTTGAAATCCATAGCGCGGCGCAGGAAAGCCCTGCGCCTGAAATTAAAAGTTTGGCCTATAATCAAAGCTCTGCGTTACGGCATTGTCTTTAAAAGGACGAATTGTTTTTTTGCCTAAAGTCATGGTGTTGACGATATTGTTTGGAAACACTTGAATATGATTGTTGAACAGTTCGACATTGCGGTTAAAAATCGTAATTGCCGCGCCGACATTTTCATTTTGCTCTTCAATTTCATTCATCATTTTTAGATAAATTTCATTGGCCTTTAATTCTGGATAGTTTTCTACCACGACATTCAGGCTGCGCATCAATTCTTTATTTAACGATTCAATGTGCTGCAGCTGCGAAACATCAGCATTTTGCAGGTTCAGATTCATAATGTTTTGACGCAGTTCAGTCACTTTTTCCAAAGTGCCTTGTTCAAAACCAGAGTACTGCTCGACCAGCGGCTGCAAGCCGTCTAGAATTTTGACTTTTTGACGTTCGTAGCTGGCAACATCGGACCATGCGCGGATGGTTGCATTGTGGTGGCGCACAATATTGTTGCGGATGACGATACAGCCAAAAACAGCCGCAATAATCAGTATAAAAAAGATCATCAGCCCCATATTTTATTTTCCCCAAAGATCTTGTTTTTTTGAAAAGCTGAATTTATAAGCTTATTTTAAAAAAATAGTCAGATCTTTTTGCAAGTTCTCTAAAGCAATTAATTTAAACGTTCTTAAATGTCCGCGCAATGCTGAAATATCTTCAATCTTCGATGATTTGCTGGACACTTGGAATAAATCCTGCGGGCCTAAAAAACACAGAATTTTGCTGACTGGATGAAACATCAAGTCGCCTTGGCGGGACTGGAAAAAATCGGCCGCGCGCAGCACAAAACCGGGGCTCATCAGTTTGGCTGTGTTCATTTCATCACTGCCATAGAATTTCAGCTTTTGGTTGATTTGAATGTCGCTGCTGTGCCATGGAAAACTGTAAGGATAATAAAAAGGCGTATTTATGCTGGTAATGGCAATGCCTTGATGTTCAACATCAAAAACAAAGACTCCCCATAAGTCTTTATGCACTTCTTTTAAGCGGACTTCGTTGGCATCTTTGTCACGGACTTTAATTTCATTAATGTAGTGGTATTGAAATACCAGCACCTGATGCTGCAAGCCATCCTCATCGTCCCACACTGCACTGGCGTAATTGCTGATGTCATTGGAGATTGAGCCCTGATTAAAGACTGGAAACAGGTTCTTTAAATGCGCCATGAAGTGGGCTTGATTCATTGGAATGGAAATATGCTGCGGCTGGCGGCCGAATTGCAGCTGATATTTTTTGGCAATGCTTTCACGTTCTAAGAACTCAATGACTTCTTCAATCGGGTCATCCTGCTCGTAGCTGATATAGGCCCAAAAAATCATCATCAGCCCGGCAAGAAAACACAGCTGTGCCCAAAAGTGTGAGGCTTGAAAGAATACCGGCACAATGCAGATCATGCCGCAGAGCGCTAAAAGCCGCGGAAGCAGATTTTCAAAGCGCAAGGTAATCGGCGCATTCCACGGATGCAGGCCATCTAAAATATCCTGATGTGAATGGGCTTTGCGTCCAAGATCCCACAGCCGGGCGATATTCTGAAAAACCACAGCATTTTTTTTGCGCCGTATATGGATGGAGCGTTGAACAGAATCGATCGGCATGGGGTAGACTCTGAGTTTATTTCACGTTGAGATTGTCAATCAGCATGGCATCGCCATAGCTGAAGAAGCGGTATTGGCTGTCCACAGCATGATGATAGGCATTCAAAATATTGTCGCGGTTTGACAATGCAGACACCAGCATCAGCAGGGTTGATTCAGGCAAATGGAAGTTGGTGATCAAGCGGTCAACCACTTTAAACTCATAACCCGGATAGATGAAAATTTGCGTATCGCCGGTCCAGCCTTTGAGCTCGCCGCCATTGGCTTGGGCAGCGCTTTCAGTGGCGCGGGTCGCAGTGGTGCCGACTGCAATGACTTTGTTGCCGCGCGCTTTGGTTTCGCGGATCAGCGCCATCGAATCATCAGATACATCGCACCATTCGCTGTGCATGATATGGTTTTCAATATCGGTGGTGCGCACAGGCAGGAAAGTGCCTGCGCCGACATGCAGGGTCACAAAGGTTTTATTGATGCCTTTGGCTTCTAATTTTTGCAGCAGCGCTTCATCAAAATGCAGGCTGGCGGTTGGCGCAGCGACTGAGGCTAATTTGGCGGGGTCATTGAACACTGTTTGATAGCGTTCGGTGTCAATAGATTCGGCTTCACGGTTGAAGTAAGGCGGAATCGGCAGCGCGCCGTATTTGTCTAAGACATCTAAAATAGATTGTGAAAATTCAACAATAAATAAATTTTCATGACGGCCTTTTACCGTCACTTTCACTTCGTCTGGGCCAATAAACAGCTCAGCGCCTTCTTTCGGCGAGTTGCTGGCTTTGATGTGGCAGTGCGCCACGAATTTGTCCATCATGCGCTCAACCAGCACTTCGACAGCACCGCCTGTAGCGCGTTTGCCTTTTAAGCGCGCTTTCATCACTTTGGTGTCGTTCAGCACCAGCAGGTCACCCGGCTGCAGCAGGTCTAAAATATCGGTAAAGTGATAATCGTGATACTGGCCTTGAACATCGAGGTGTAGCAGGCGGGAAGCGCTGCGGGTTTCTAATGGATAGCGAGCAATCAGCTCATCTGGGAGATCAAAACTGAAATCAGAAAGTTGCATGAGAAATGTATAAAACAGTAGGGGAATAAATTGCGCCCATTATATGCTTTTTTCAATTTTTCGGCTGTTTTTGCTCACTTTTAAGACGAAAAAATATTGATTGAGTTAAAAGTAATCAAACACATATATCAATTGTTGACAGTGCTGTGAAATAGCGTATTATAGCCCTCATCCACTCCCGAGGTGGTGAAATTGGTAGACGCGGTGGACTCAAAATCCACTGTCAGCGATGACGTGTCGGTTCGAGTCCGACCCTCGGGACCAGATATCTGGAAAGCCCTCAAGCACTATAAGACTTGAGGGCTTTTTTATTGCCTGAAATTAAATTTATAAAATATGGTTCAGGTATTCAAATAAAAAAGAAATGTTTTTATCATGAAACTATATATTAAGAATTCCAAAATATGCTTTCTGCTGAATCTTGAAGGGTCTAAAAATGCTATGGCTTATTGCAAAATATGCGATGACGGCTGGAATGGTGGTGCTGATTTCAGAGCTGGCTAAACGCAGCGATCGTTTAGGCGGCTTGATTGCAGCATTACCCATTGTAACGGTGCTTGTATTAATTTGGATGAAACTTGAAAATCAAGATCCACAGAAAATTTCAAATCATGCATGGTATACGTTTTGGTATGTAGTTCCGACTTTGCCTATGTTTTTATTATTTCCAATACTTTATGCGCGTTGTAGTTTTTGGCTGACTTTAATGATTTGCTGTATTGTGACAATCGTATTATTTTTCTTATGGTTAGTTGTGTTGCATCGCTTCGGAATTGATTTAATGTAGGATTATATTTCATCTTTATTTATGAATTGAATTTTATAACAAGAATAATTGGCAATAAAAAACCGGCACTAGGCCGGTTTTTTAATTCACTAAGATTCCTTAGTTTGACAACTTATTGAGCTGCTGCAAGCGCTGCATTTAACGTTGCGCTTGGACGCATCACTGCATTTACTTTGGCTGTATCAACTGCATAGTAACCGCCGATATCCGCTGGTTTGCCTTGAACGGCAGCAAGTTCAGCAACGATCTTGTCTTCGTTTTCGTCCAATGCTTTCGCAAGTGGCGCAAACTTCGCTTTAAGATCAGCATCTTCATCCTGAGCTGCCAAAGCATCCGCCCAGTATTTCGCTAGGTAGTAGTGGCTGCCGCGGTTGTCCAGCTCACCTGTACGGCGTGAAGGAGACTTGTCATTGTCTAAAAGCTTGCCGGTAGCTTGGTCAAGTGTCTTCGCAAGAAGTTTTGCACGAGCATTGTCTTCTTTAATGCCCATTTCTTCTAAAGATACAGCCAACGCCATGAACTCGCCTAAAGAATCCCAACGCAAGTGGTTTTCTTCAACAAGCTGCTGTACGTGTTTAGGCGCAGAACCGCCTGCGCCAGTTTCGTACATGCCGCCGCCAGCCATCAACGGAACGATAGACAGCATTTTGGCAGAAGTGCCCAATTCCATGATCGGGAACAAGTCGGTGAGGTAGTCACGCAAGATGTTGCCGGTTACTGAAATTGTATCTAGGCCGCGCGCAACACGTTCAAGTGTATAACGCATCGCACGGACTTGAGACATGATTTGAATGTCTAAGCCAGCAGTGTCATGATCTTTCAAGTATTTTTCAACTTTCTTGATCAATTCATTTTCGTGCGGGCGGTATGGGTCAAGCCAGAAAATTGCAGGCATGCCAGAGTTGCGCGCGCGCGTTACTGCCAGTTTCACCCAGTCACGGATTGGTGCATCTTTCACCTGACACATACGCCAGATGTCACCCTCTTCCACGTTCTGAGACATCAACACTTCGCCAGTTTCTAAGTCAGTGATGTTTGCAACACCCGCCTCAGAGATTTCAAACGTCTTGTCGTGTGAGCCGTATTCTTCCGCTTTTTGCGCCATCAAACCAACGTTCGGCACTGTACCCATCGTACGTGGGTCAAAGTTGCCGTTCCACTTACAGAAATTGATCATTTCTTGGTAGATACGCGCAAAAGTTGACTCAGGCATTACTGCTTTACAGTCATAAGGTTTGCCGTCAGCGCCCCACATTTTACCGCCACCACGAATCATTGCAGGCATTGAAGCATCTACAATTACGTCGTTTGGTGAATGGAAGTTTGTGATGCCTTTAGCAGAATCAACCATAGCAAGTGCTGGACGGTGTTCTTGGCAAGCATGTAAGTCTTCGATGATTTCTTCACGTAAAGATGTCGGTAAAGTTGCGATCTTTTCATAAAGACCTGCCATACCGTTGTTCACGTTAATACCGAGTTCGTCGAATAATTTACCGTGTTTTTCAAAAGCGTCTTTGTAGTAAATTTTCACACAGTGACCGAAAACAATCGGGTGTGAAACTTTCATCATGGTTGCTTTAACGTGTAAAGAGAACAAAATGCCCGCTTCTTTACAGTCATCAAGTTCTTTTTCATAGAAATCGCAAAGCGCTTTCTTGCTCATGAACATTGAGTCGATGATTTCGCCGTCTTGAAGCGCAACTTTTGGCTTCAGAACAATGGTTTCACCAGACTTGGTGATCAATTCCATCTTCACATTGCGGGCGCGGTCCAAAGTCATTGACTTTTCACCATGGTAGAAGTCGCCTTCATTCATATGTGAAACGTGAGTTTGTGACCATTGCTTCCATTCGCTCATTGAGTGAGGATGCTTTTTCACATAGTTTTTAACCGCAGCAGGCGCGCGGCGGTCTGAGTTGCCTTCACGCAATACTGGGTTTACAGCAGAGCCTAGGCATTTGCTGTAACGGGCCTTAATGGCTTTTTCTTCGTCAGTTGTCGGGTTTTCAGGATAGTCAGGAAGCGCATAGCCTTTAGACTGAAGTTCCTTAATGCACGCTGTCAATTGACCAACAGATGCGCTGATGTTCGGAAGCTTGATAATATTCGTGTCTGGATCTTGTGTGAGACGGCCAAGCTCTGCAAGCGTGTCGGGCACCTTTTGTTCATCACTTAGGCAGTCTGCAAATTCTGCAAGCACGCGTACAGCTACAGAGATGTCACTTTTAACGATCTCAACGCCAGCTGGCTTAGTAAAGGTCTCAATGATCGGCAGCAGAGAATAGGTCGCTAACAGTGGCGCCTCATCGGTCAAAGTGTAAATGATTGTTGACTTTCCACCAGCCATATATAGCCCCTTGCTTTGATTGATTTTGTCTGGACCGAGCTTTTGGCTCAGTCCTGAGAACCGGTTTGCTTAAATAAAACATTTAAAGGTATTGGTGCTTTTTGCACCTCAGCCAAACGGCAATATCGCATATTGGCCGCTGGCTGAAAATGTATAGATCGATGCTGTTCACCGATGGCAATATTCTACGTGAAATTTAGCTGCTTTTCGAATTTGGCGAGCAGCAACAGCTGGCTGGCGGAGGAAAACGGCATGAATGCGCTGAAATACAGGTCGATGCATTTTTTTTATTTTAATTATTGTTATTCAATGTTTTAAGTTCTATTTTTAATTTAAATTCCATAGTTTTCTGTTTGGCTTTGCTGGTGAAATGGCAAGCTAATTTCTGGCAACATGTTGGGTATCATGGAAATAAATTATTGTACAGAGAAAATCAGCGTTTTTTATGCCCCAGTCAGTCACCAAAGCTGTCATTAAAATGCAGGCTGCACACTTGAACTTTTATTCAGATAAGCTGAAGGAATTTTAGATTTATACAGCAGTTTTTTGATGGTTCTTTAAGCTGAATCGCCTATTTTAGTTCGGGCGCATCTGCAGGCTGCGGTGATCCAATGGCATTTGGTGTTGGCAAAAGGCATCAAAAAAAAGTTCAAACAGTTGGATGTGAAGTGCCGCTAAATGCATTGAGTCCAGCAATGGACAATATTCTGTCATTTCAGTCCTGATGCTTGAAAGCATATTATGGAAACTGTGAACTGAATCATTTTTCTTACAATCTTTTTGTCGGAAGGCTGGGCTCTTTTTATGAAATCCTGAATTAATTATATTATTGATATTTAATGTTTTGTTTTAAATTTACGCCATTTTATTTGCTTTTTTATAAATAATAGAATGATTTTGTCAGTTATTGTTGTTGAGATGTTTGTTGAATTTTGTTAATTAAAATAAAATATAAGAATTAAAATTGGGTGCAAAAGGCGGTTTTGCTTTTTGCGCAAAAAGCAGGTGACGCGCTATGGCGATACAATTGCTGGAAATAGGCACACAGACGGAACAGTTGGCCGCGTGCAGATTGGCTTTACTGATGGGTGTATTCACCAAAGATAACCGTGTGGCGGAATTCCTGAAATTTTCGAGAAGCATGCTGCAGGCGGATCATGCCGTTTTGGTTTTTCAGAATGAGCCGTATATCTGGTTTTCCTCAGCCGACGGGTGCAAGCCTTTTCTTGCCAGCGGTCAAGCGCAATTAGAGCCTTATTTTGAAGGTGCGGATTGCATTGATGATTCACACCCCAATTATTCAAACTTTTCTCAGCATATTCAAAGATTGGGCGCAGGCCATACCCGTTTGCTGGCATTTAACTTGACAGATGACGAACTGCCGATAGGGCAGGTTTTATTATTTGATGAGCAGAGCAGCGCTTTTGATGAAAAGCAAAAAAACGTGGTGCAGGAGTTTGTCTTTAGCCTGATTGGCAGCATTAAATTGCGGGTAGAAAATACTGAACTGAAAGAGCTTTATGAGCAGCAGTCGGCGCTGAATTTCAGTAACACCAAATTTTTTCAAATTATTGCGCATGATCTGCGTGCGCCGTTTCATGGCTTGCTGGGGTTTTCTGAAGTATTGGCGCAAGAGCGTGAAACTTTGGATGAATCCAGCATTCAAAATATCGCTGACTATTTATTCGACACAGCGCAATCAACCTATAATTTGCTGGAAAGTCTGCTGAACTGGGCCATGGCTGAGGGCGGGCGCTTGGTCTATCACCCGATCAATTTTGAATTGAGCCATGCGGTGAAAATTGTCTGCGATGTTTTGAATAGTCTGGCGGTCAAGAAAAATATTCAGCTGCTGAATGACGTGCCCGAAGGCTTGAAGATCTACGCAGATATCAATATGGTCACGTCTGTTATTCAGAACTTGGTGTCCAATGCGCTGAAATTTACCAATACAGATGGAACGGGAAAAGTAACGCTGCGGGCCTGCATGGCTTCAAAAGGGGTCTGCCTGTCTATTCAGGACACCGGTTTAGGCATGACGCAGCCTCAGATTGAACAGCTGTTTGATCCTAAAATCACCGTCAGTGTGAAAGGCACCGCAGGAGAAAAAGGCACTGGATTGGGCTTGATTCTTTGCAAGCGCTTTGTCGAAATGAATCATGGCGAAATTGCTGTCGAATCCAAGGAGGGGGCGGGAACTCTTTTTAAAGTCACTTTCCCTTTGGCGCTGAGCCATCATCATGCTTTGGAAATAAGCAGCCAGCACGGCGATAAGCCGGAAGAAACAGCTTAATCTCATGATTAAAATATCAAATTCTTTTCCACTATGGGTTTGCAGCTGATATAACTAGAAAAAAAACTGGATTATGGGTTTGAAAATGAATGTGGAACAATTGCAGAAGACCTTGCGTGCCAGCCAATATGCAGAGCAAGTGTTGGGGATACACCGCAACTTAATTGAACAGGATTATGCCGTTGACCAATTTTTAATTCCTTTGAGCACTGAGCAAATTCAGGCTTTTGTCCAAGCAGCTTTAAATAATATTACGAATGAAAATGCCTGGATGCGTGAAATGCGCATTCTGCGGGCGCGCCTGATGTTCCGCTGGATTTGGCAGGATGCCAATGCGCTGACCGATGTGGTGACACTGACACGTGAACTTTCCGATTTTGCTGATGCTTCAATTTGTGAAGCGAAAGCTTTCGCTTACCAGCCTTTAGCGGCTAAACATGGCGAGCCGATGGGCTATAACGGCAAAGTGCAAGACTTGATTGTCATTGCCATGGGCAAGCTGGGCGCGCAGGAATTGAACCTGTCCAGCGATATTGATTTGATTTTTGCGTTTGATGAGCAGGGTGAAACCAACGGCAGAAAATGCATTGATGTGCAGCAGTTCTGCATTTTGTGGGGGCAAAAGCTCATCTATTTATTGGACCACATGACTGCAGATGGCTTTGTGTTCCGTGTGGATATGCGCCTGCGCCCTTGGGGGGACGGTTCTGCCTTGGCGATCAGCCATGCAGCTTTAGAAAAATATTTGAGCCAGCATGGGCGCGAATGGGAGCGCTACGCATGGATTAAAGCGCGTATTGTCACAGGGGGCAAAGAAGGTGCTGAACTGCTGGGCATGACTCGGCCATTTGTATTCCGTAAATATGTTGATTACACCGCTTTTGAAGCCATGCGCGAAATGAAGGCGATGATTGAGCGTGAAGTGCAGCGCCGCAATATTGGAGATGATATTAAGCTGGGGGCTGGCGGCATCCGTGAAGTGGAGTTTATTGTTCAGGTATTCCAGCTGATTTACGGCGGATCAAAACTGGAATTGCAAGACCGCCAATGCTTGGTGAATTTGCATCATTTGGGTGAGGTCGGCCTGCTGGATCCAAACGTGATCTTGGAACTGGAAGACGCCTATTTATTCCTGCGCCGTGTCGAACATGCGATTCAAGCGCTGAATGATCAACAGACGCAGTCTTTACCGCATGAGACGGAACCGCGCCAGCGCATGCTGGATACCTTGGGCTATGCCTCATGGGATGATTTCCTGCAGGTGTTAAATGAAAAGCGCGCCAAAGTCATTTATCAATTTGAACATTTAATTAAAGAAAAAGAACCCGATCCATTAGTTGAAAGTTTTACGCAACTCGAAAAACAGCTGAACGATGTTTTGGATGAAAACGCAAAAAATCTGGTCCATGAATTTTGGTATGGACATGCCCTGAAAAAATTGCCGGCTAAGGCAGTTCAGCGCTTAAAAACCTTTTGGCCGCATTTGATTGAAGCGGTGATTCAGTCGGACAATCCGCAAGTGGCTTTGCTGCGTTTGATGCCATTGGTGGAATCGGTCATGCGCCGCACCGTGTATTTAGTGATGCTGATTGAAAGCAAAGGCGCGCTGCAGCGTTTAGTCAAAATGGCCACCGTCAGCCCGTGGATTTGTGAAGAGTTGACGCACTATCCGGTCTTGCTGGATGAATTCCTGTCCATGGATTTTGAGCTGCCGAAGCGTAAGGATTTGGAAGATTCACTGCGCCAGCAATTGCTGCGGATTGAATTGGATGATGTGGAAGACTTGATGCGGGTGCTGCGCTTATTCAAAAAATCCAATGTACTAACTGTGGCGGCCAGCGATGTGCTGGCAGAAAGCCCGTTGATGAAAGTCTCCGATGCGCTGACGGATATTGCAGAAGTTTCTGTGGCCTCCACGCTGAATCTGGCTTATCAAATTACCGCTAAAAAACATGGCTATCCTCTGGATGCTGATGGGCAGCGCTGCTCACTGGATCATATCGCTTTTGCAGTGGCGGGCTATGGGAAATTAGGCGGCATTGAGCTGGGCTATGGCTCAGACTTGGATTTAGTCTTTATTCACTTTATGGATGAACAGGCGGATACCGATGGCTTAAAACCCATCAGCGGATTTGAATTTGCCATGCGTGTGGCGCAGAAATTTATGTCATTAATGACCACGCAAACGCTGGATGGCCGGGTCTATGAAATTGATACCCGACTGCGTCCATCCGGTGAGGCTGGCGTGCTGGTGACCAGCCTGAAAGCGTTTGAGCAGTATCAGTTTAAGAGCGCTTGGGTCTGGGAGCATCAGGCTTTGGTGCGAGCGCGTTCGATTGCCGGTGAAGAATCGCTGCGGGCGAAGTTTGAGCAATTGCGCTGCCGGATATTAACCCAGCCGAGAAATGAAGAAAGCGTGCGCGAAGAAGTGCTGAAAATGCGTCAAAAAATGAAAGATCATTTGGGCTCTTCTAAAGAACAGCAAAAAGACGGGATTTTTCATTTAAAACAGGATGCAGGTGGTATCGTTGATATTGAATTTATGGCACAGTATGCGGTATTAGCATGGAGTGGGGCGAATCCAGATCTCGCTCACTACTCCGACAACGTACGAATCCTTGAAGACGCCGCAAAAGCAAGTTGCTTATCCAGTGACGATGCGACAGCATTGATTCAAGCTTACCTTCGTGAACGAGCCGAGAGCCACCGCTTAGCCCTTGCAAATCAATCAATGCAAGTGAATGCTGCGGATTGGCGCGATACCCGAGAGGTCGTTTGCAAGCTATGGCAAAGATTAATTGATCCAAGCGCAGCTGTTGCCTTGGATAAAAATGACTGTGTATAAAAATTTGGAGTGTGTGCCATGAATTTGGCTGATCGTGATGGTTTTATTTGGCAAGATGGACAATTGGTTGACTGGCGTGAAGCAAAAACTCACGTCTTAACACATACTTTACACTACAGTATGGGTGTGTTTGAGGGTGTCCGTGCCTATGAAACTCCGAATGGAACGGCTATTTTCCGTCTAAAAGAACACACCAAGCGTTTGCTCAATTCTGCAAAAATTTATCAAATGAAAGTTCCATTTGATCAAGCAGCTTTGGAACAGGCTCAAATTGATGTGGTTCGTGAAAACAAATTAGCGTCTTGCTACCTGCGCCCGATTATCTTTATCGGTTCAGAAAAGCTGGGCATTGCGGCAACAGATAATACTATTCATGCAGTGGTTGCAGCATGGAGCTGGGGCGCTTACCTTGGCGAAGAGGCGATGGCGAAAGGCATCCGCGTGAAAACTTCTTCATTTACACACCATCACCCGAACGTGACGATGTGTAAAGCAAAAGCATCTGGCAACTACACGCTGTCGATTCTTGCGCATCAGGAAGTGGCGCATTCAGGCTATGATGAAGCAATGTTGCTTGATCCTCAAGGCTATGTATGTCAAGGTTCTGGCGAAAACGTATTTTTGGTGCGTGACGGCGTGATTCATACCCCTGACATCGCAGGCGGCGCGTTGGACGGCATTACCCGTCAAACCATTATCACCATTGCTAAAGACCTTGGCTTTGAAGTGGTTGAGCGCCGTATCACCCGTGATGAATTCTACATTGCGGATGAAGCGTTCTTTACGGGTACAGCGGCTGAAGTAACGCCAATCCGTGAATATGATGACCGTCAAATCGGTGAAGGCGTTCGCGGCCCGATCACAACGCAAATTCAAAAAGCATATTTCGATGCTGTACAGGGCAAAGACCCTAAATATGCGCACTGGTTAACTTACGTAAAATAAGCTGATCGGTTAAGATAAAAAGGCGGAACGGAAGTTCCGCCTTTTTTATTGAGATCAGTTTTTATCTTGGCTGAATGGAGCGGAGGCTTTATGCATATTGTCTATGTGAGTGATGGAAAAGCTGGACACCGCTCTCAGGCTGTGGGCTTGTATAAAGCCATTCAGCGCAACAGTACGCAGTCAGTCAGTTTTCAGGAAATTTCCATTGCGCAATTGCCAATAGTTAGCCTGTGCGCGGGCATGCTCGCCCATCGCATAGATGCGGTGAGCCAGACGCCAGATTATATTATTGGGGTCGGCAGTCATACCCAGCTGAGGGTGCTATTGCTGGGTAAAGTTTTTCCGCAAGCCAAAACGGTTATTTTGATGAAGCCGAATTTTCCTTTCAGCTGGTTTGACCATGTGATTATTCCAGAACATGATGGCGTGGCTGAGCTTGGCAATGTGATTTTAAGCAAAGGGGCGCTGAACCCAATTATCAACGAACAGCGCCATCACCCGAATCGGATTTTAATTGCTTTAGGCGGATCGTCTAAACGGCATCAATGGGATAATGAAAAAGTACTGCACGCTGTTCAGCAAATTGCAGAACAAAACCCGCAGGCAGAAATCATTTTAACAACCTCGCGCCGTACCCCGGCAGATTTTCTGGATCTTTTAAATGAGCAGCCTTTTGCCGAACAGCTGCAGATTTTTACAGTTGAGCAAACGCCGCAAGGCTGGATTTTTGAAGAAATGCAGCAAGCGGAAGCAGTTTGGGTGACTGAAGACAGTGTTTCGATGATTTACGAAGCTTTGACCGCGGGGTGCCGGGTCGGAGTGATTCAGATTGACCGCCTAAAACAAGACCGGATTGTTAAATCCGTGGATGCGCTTCTGGAAAAAAACATCGTTTCAACGCAATTTGAAATTGCGCAGCTTGCAGAAAATACACCGTTTGAAGAGGCGCAGCGGATAACGCTTAAGCTTTTGCAGCTCAGCTAAAATTTTGTAAAGTCTCAGCATGTTATTCAGTGCGGTGTCTTCCCGCTGCATGGTTTGGCAGACTTGGAGATGGAAGTTTACTGCTGTCTGTACGGGGGGCTTTATGCTATCCTTTTCCCCTGAATATTAGAATATGCCGGCTTGGCAATACTACAATTGATTGTATTTGAGTGATTTATGAAAATCTTACACATTGCGAATTTTGGTTTTAATAAACAGGGCGCCCATTTTTATTGCACAGACCGTAAAATTTCTGCTGGCTTAACTGAAAATGGACATTTTGTTTATGATTTCAGCTTTCGTGATATGGCCCGCATGGGCACAATTTTCAAAACGAAAAAATTAGGCGCCAATTGGGCCAATAAAGAAATTCTAAAAATTGTGAATAATCTAGAGCCTGATTTGGTGCTGATTGGCCACAGTGATTTAATGAGCCCCACAGTGCTGAAAGAAATTAAACATCAATTCCCTCAGACAAAAATTGCTTTTTGGTATGTCGATCCGCTGTATTTGGAACATAAGCTGGATTTTGTTCGCGAGTTTTCACCGTATTTGGATGCAGTTTTTTGTACAACGGGCGGGGAATATCTGCAGAAATTAAAGCAGCCGCATCTAAAAGTGGCCTATATGCCGAATGTGGGGCACCGCAATGTGGAAGTGCTGAAACAGTTTGAATCAGAGCACATTAATAAAGAGTTTATTTTCTGCGGTGTGGTGTACAAAGAGCCTGAACGTGAAAAATTCCTGAAAGATCTGGCGGCGACCTTGTCAGAAAATAAAGTCCAATATCAATACTATGGCTGTTTTGAACAGCCCGGCGTCTACGGCAAGGGCTATTACAAAGTATTGTCGGAAACCCGCATGGGGCTGAATTATTCACGGAAGAATGATGTGACGCTGTACAGTTCAGACCGTATTGTGCAGCTGACAGGCAATGGCTTGCTGACTTTCAGCCCGCGCATCCCTGGCTTTGACAAACTCTATACTGAGCAGGAAGTGGTGTATTTTGATGACCAGAATGATTTGGCTGCGAAAATTAAGCATTATGCGGATCATCCGGTCGAAGCAAAAAAAATTGCAGTAGCAGGCTGGAATAAAACCCGCAGCAGCTTTAATGGCCAGCGGATTACTCAGTTTATGATTGAAGTGGCTTTTGATCAGCCTTTGTCAGAAGCGTATGAATGGGCACACGAGGTATACGCATAATGTGGTTTCTGTATGCGGTTGCCGGCTTAGCTCTTTTTGCGGCAGTACTTTATCTACTGGGCAATTATACCTTTTGGCTGCCGCTGCGCAGCGCAAAATTGCCAAGGGTGGTGATGCTGCATCAGGTGACGCCGCATGCAGAGGCGTCAGGCATGAATATGCCGCCGGCTAAATTTGAACAGCTGCTGCAATATTTAGTCAAAAAGAAAGCCACGTTTTGCTTTGTTTCTGAATTGGACCAGTATCAAGGGCAGCGCAATGTTTTTGCCTTATCTTTTGATGACGGCTTTTTGGATAATTACCAATATGCCTATCCATTGCTGAAAAAATATAAGGCCAAAGCGACAATTTATTTAGCAACGCAAATAGAAGGCATTGAAAAATTAAATGCTGAACAGATTCGCGAGATGTCTGAATCTGGGGTGATTGAATTTGGCGCGCATACACAGCATCATGTGAATTTGCTGAAACTGTCTGATGAAGACGCTTTTGCAGAAATGCAGGCATCTAAGCAGGATATAGAAGCGCTGGTGGGCCGCTGCCCAAGTTTTGCATATCCATTTGGCCGCTTTAACGCAAGGCATCAGCAGATGGCGCAAGAAATCGGCTTTAAAAATGCGGTATCTACGCGTAAAAAAGTAGAAGCCTATACGGCAGAGAATCAATTCAATATTCCGCGCGTCAG
Organism: Acinetobacter entericus; assembly: GCF_026168575.1. Classification (NCBI taxonomy): domain Bacteria; kingdom Pseudomonadati; phylum Pseudomonadota; class Gammaproteobacteria; order Moraxellales; family Moraxellaceae; genus Acinetobacter; species Acinetobacter entericus. The sequence continues at coordinate 71,264 of NZ_JAPEQW010000010.1, read as the reverse complement.
CACACATGGCGCCATGAATGCCCTGCAAATGCGCATTGCTATGGCTAAAGGACGCTATAAATTATGATCCCTTGCAGTGTTTATATTGTGACCTTGAATTGCGGCGCGTGGCTGCAGGATACTTTAGAAAGTGTCCGCGATTTTTCAGAAGTGATTATTCTGGACTCCGGCAGTACCGATGATACTTATGCGATTGCGCAGTCTTTTCCAAATACTCGGATTTCACATCAAGACTGGCAAGGCTATGCCGGTCAAAAAAGCCTGGCTTTGGCGCAATGCAAGAATGATTGGGTGCTGAATTTAGACGGTGATGAAGTGCTGTCTCCTGAGTTAAAAGTAGAGATTGAGCGCACCATTCAAGCCAATCAAATTGATGCGTTAATCACGCCGATTAACGATGTGTTTTTAGGGGTGCCCAACAGCAAACACACGAAAAAGCATGCCAAAGTACGCTTTTTCCGCAAAAGCAAAGGGCAGTATGATCTTGAAAATAAAGTCCATGAAAATGTCATTGTCGATGGGCAAAGCGTCAAAGCGGAAGGCGATATTTATCATTACGGTGAGTCGAGTATTTTTGTCAAAGTTGAAAAAAATAATCAGTATTCAGATTTAAAGGCCGCTGAAAAATTTCAAAAAGGCAAAAAGCCCAGCCTGCTGAAATTGAGCTTGGTGATGCCCGTGACCTTCTTAAAATCCTACTTTATCCGCCGCAGCTGCTTCAATGGCTGGCGCGGTTTTGTAAACAGCATGATTAACGCCTTCTATGCCTTTTTAAAAGAAGCCAAGCTGTTTGAACAGCATCAGAATGCAGCCAAGAAAAAGCAGGGCAAGTCATGAAGATTGTGCAGGTTCTGGCAACCAGCGGCGGCATAGGCGGTTTAGAGCAGCATACCTTCAATTTAGCCAATGAAATGTCTTTGCAGCATGAAGTGCATATACTTGCGCATCCATGCTATGCAGAAAAATTCAATCAGCGGGTGCATTTCCATGCGGTTGATTTTGCCCGCAGCCGCTGGAATCTTGTTCTGCTTTGGCAATTAAAAACACTGATTAATCAAATTCAGCCGGATATTGTGCATGCGCAGGCAGGCAAAGCGGCAGAACTCCTGTCTAAAATCCGCGGCTGGCTGAAACCGGTAAAATTTGTCACCACCGTGCATGGCACAAAAAAGAATAAAGCGATTTATGCAGCAGGGGATGCGGTGATTGCAGTGAGTCAAGCACTGACACAAGGCATTCCTGCCGAAAAAGCGCATGTGGTGTATAACGGTGTCTATGCGCAGCCGGCGCTTTCGGATCAGCAAAAACAGTCGCTGAAAGCAGAAATTTATGCACAGCATGCTGAAATGGACAGCACTCAAAAAATCGTCATGTGCATTGGCCGCTTAGAGCCGGTTAAAAATATCAGCCTGCTGTTAAAGGCCATGCAGGGGATAGATGCCACTCTTTTGATTGTGGGGGATGGCTCATTGCGGGCTTCCCTGCAAGCTCAAGCGGTACAGCAGCAGATGCAGCATCAGGTCGCTTTTTTGGGATTCCGTACCGATGCGCGTGATTTGATTCAACTTGCAGATGTAGTGGTACTTTCATCAGATCGCGAAGGGTTTCCTCTGGTGATGGTCGAGGCGCTGCAGGCGGATAAGGCCATGGCGTCTACCAAAGTGAATGGGGTGGTTGAGTGGCTGCCTGAAGCGTATTTGGCTGAAATTGGACAGGCGGATGAATTGCATCAGGCGATAGAAAATGCACTGTCTGAACAGGCTGAAAGAGATTATGCCCCTTTATTTTTCCGCGCTAAGGATGAACTGACCGTGGCGGCGATGACGCAGCAAACGCTCAGGATTTATGAGCTGCTGCAGCACGCTTAACCATTCGGATTATTTTTTGGCTGAAAGCCGGATGGCGTCCAGCACCACAAAATTTTCTTCGGCATTGATGGTGTGGCAGCCATCATCTTCAGCTTTCCAGTCTGGTAAAACCACTTCTAAAAGCTGTTCTTTATAGGCTGTTGGACTGAGTTCTAAAATTTCTTTCAGTTCAATATTGCCGCCATAGCGCTTTAATGAATCTTGGCTTGGACGGACCAGTTTGCCATTATAGATAAAGGGCTTGCCTGCCATGCGGAACTGCTGATGGCCCTGACACACCGGGTTTTGCGGATGCTCTTGCCAGTTGGGGGTGAGAATGTCTTCGGTAAAGAACAAATCTAAACGGTCGCCAAACTTTTTACAATTGCGCCGTGTCGATGTAAATAAGTACCACAGGCCTTCATGAAAAAATGGCGTGGTATCGACGGTATCTATGTTTTCCAAAATATTGGCGTGTTTTTCCCATTTCAGTGGAAACTCAACACATTTCCACAGTTCAACCGTTCTATTGGCACTGGTTTCTGGAATCATGTACCAGTCATTTTCGACCTTGAAAACGCAGGGATAGGAAAGATGGTAATCCAGTTTGAGAATGGTTTTAGGTTCTGTAAATGTGCCATCTTTAAAAATTTCCAAGACAGATAGAAAGCCAACAGGATGAACATCATCGACTTCTTCAAAAAAAATGAAATGGCGGCTGTCTTCCTGTGCATAGAAACAGTCGGCAAATGTAAATTTGCGCGGTGAGTGAATTTCAAAGAGTTCTTTGAGCTGTTCTTGATTGTTTAAGGGTTGATCGAGCCAGCCAAAGCGCATATACCAGTGAGAGTTATATTGTTTAGCTTGCTTATTTTGTTTAAATTTATACCATTTCTTTAAAATTGTACGCATCATGAAGGCACGGAAACATATAATACTATCTATCTAATTCTACATTAGATATTATTTATGCAGTATGAAATTGGGCTGTTTCTATGAAAGTTTTTATTATTAGTATTGAACAAGCGGACTCAATACGCTTGAATCAATTTCTGCAACAGCCTTTTTTTCAGTCGTTAACTCAACAGTATAAAAAAATTGGTATAAAAGGAACTGAGCTTTCTGCAAAATTTTATTTTGAGAAAGCTGTTAAAGGTCGTGAACAAGCCCTAACACCTGGTGAACTGGGATGTACCTTGTCACATTTGCAAGCATTGAAAGAGTTTTTGGAATCGGATGATTCATATGCATTTATTCTCGAGGATGATGCTATTTTACCGGAAGACTTAACAATTGATATGCTGCAGCAAGAATTCAGCCGAATTAAGTTGCCTCCTAAAACTTTACTGAGTTTGGGTGGAATTCAAATGAAGGAATCCAGAAAAGTAAGAGGTAAATTTGTACAAGATCAACTCTTAGGTAAAAAAGTACTGGAAGTTATTCCTGATTTTTATCATCGTGTGAATTATGCTATGGCGTATATTGTTGACAGAGAAATGGCCACTTTATTGTTAGCTTATCATCAGCCATTGCGCAGGGCTGATGACTGGAGCTATTTATTTGATTTTGATCATCAAGTGCATTTGATGATGACATATTTAGTGGATCATCCTGTTATTCAAAAGGGTGAAAGTAACCAAAGGCTAAGTGCTATAGAAGCTGAGCGGGTAGATAATAGACCTTTGCTGAAAAGCAAATATGGTACAGGGCTGAGAAAAAATTTTAGCAAATTATTTAGCAACTTATATTTTAATTAAATTCATAGAGAGCATCAGTTGAAAATTTTAATAACAGGAGGTGCTGGCTTTATCGGCTCAGCAGTGGTTCGTCATATTCTCCAAAATACAGATGATTTGGTACTTAATGTAGATAAATTGACTTATGCTGGTAATTTGGAATCCTTAGCCTCAGTTGCTGATAATCAACGTTATCAGTTTTCTAAGACTGATATTTGTGACCGTGAAGCATTGGATCAGCTTTTCTCACAATTTCAGCCAGATGCAGTAATGCATTTAGCAGCTGAATCTCATGTTGATCGCTCAATTTCAGGACCAGCTGATTTTATAGAAACAAATATTATCGGCACTTATCAGCTGCTTGAAGCTGCCCGTAAATACTGGAATGAATTGGATGATCAAGCTCAGCAAGCTTTTCGCTTTCATCATATTTCTACTGATGAAGTTTATGGTGATTTAGAAGGAACAGATGATTTGTTTACTGAAACAACATCGTATGCACCTAGTTCACCTTATTCTGCAAGCAAGGCAAGTTCAGATCATCTTGTACGTGCGTGGCATCGGACATATGGTTTACCCGTTGTATTGACCAATTGCTCTAATAACTATGGTCCATATCATTTCCCTGAAAAACTTATTCCGTTGATTATTCTAAATGCTTTGCAGGGGAAATCTTTGCCAGTATATGGTAATGGCCAGCAGATTCGCGACTGGCTCTATGTCGAAGATCATGCCCGTGCTTTGTATAAGGTGGTTACTGAGGCTACGGTTGGTGAAACCTACAATATTGGCGGTCATAACGAGCAAAAAAATATTGATGTAGTGAAATCAATCTGCAGCTTATTGGAGGAGTTGGCGCCAAATAAGCCACAGGGTCTCGCACATTATGAGGATTTGATCAACTATGTAGTAGACCGTCCTGGGCATGATCTACGCTATGCGATTGATGCCAATAAAATCAAACAGGATCTAGGCTGGGTGCCTGAGGAAAGTTTTGAAACGGGTCTGAGAAAAACGGTGCAATGGTATTTGAACAATCAGCAATGGGTATCACACATTCAAAGCGGTGAATACCAAAACTGGTTAAACCAGCAATATCGATTAAATCCCACTGACTGAGCAGCTGCATGAAAATTCTTTTACTCGGAAAAAGTGGCCAAGTAGGCTGGGAGTTGCAACGTGCATTGCAGCCTTTAGGTGAAGTGATTGCTCTGGATCGTCAGATTAATGCAGATGGTTTTTGTGGTGATGTCACAAATTTTGAAGCAATCCGTTATGCAATTTCAAATATTCAGCCTGATGTCGTGGTCAATGCAGCTGCCTATACTGCTGTAGATTTGGCAGAAACAGAATTGGAATATGCTAATAGCATTAATCATCTTGCTGTTGCTCATCTTGCCGAGGTGTGTAAAGAGAAAGATATTTTAGTTATCCATTATTCAACGGATTACGTTTTTGATGGGACAGGAACTGCAGCATGGCATGAAGATGATCAGACTGCGTCGATTAATCATTATGGTCAAACTAAACGAAATGGAGAGCTTGCGCTAGAAAATAGTCAGGTCAGATTTATAAATTTTCGGACTTGCTGGGTCTATGCATCACGTGGGCATAATTTTATTAAAACCATGCTGAAATTGGCTCAGAGTAAGCCTGAACTTAGTATTATTTATGATCAGGTAGGTGTGCCGACAGGCGCTGCGTTAATTGCCGATATTACGGCACAAGTTTTGCGTTATTATGATCTGCAAGCAGCGGAGCGTCCGAATTTGCATGGTCATTACCATTTGGCGCCAAAAGGTGAAACGACTTGGTATGATTATGCTCAATATATTTTTGAGCAGGCGCGCAATGCCAATGTACAGCTGACGTTGAAAAATGTGAAAGCCATACGGACCGAAGAATATCCAACACCAGCAAAAAGACCGCTAAATTCACGGCTGAATACCAGTAAATTACAACAGAACTTTAAAATATATTTACCTGCTTGGCAGCAGGGTGTAGCACAAGTTATCGCAGAGATTTTATAACATGACATCAAATAATAAGCGTAAAGGAATTATTCTTGCCGGCGGCTCAGGTACCCGACTATATCCAATCACTATGGGGACCTCTAAGCAGCTGTTGCCGATTTATGATAAGCCGATGATTTATTATCCGCTGTCTGTGCTGATGCTGGCGGGAATTAATGAAATTTTAATTATTTCCACGCCTGAAGATTTGCCTAATTTTGAAAAGCTTTTGGGCACGGGCGAAGCGCTTGGTATCCAGCTTTCCTATAAAATACAGCCTTCACCAGATGGTTTGGCGCAGGCTTTTATTTTGGGCGAAGAATTTATTGGCGATGATAATGTTTGCTTGATTTTGGGCGACAATATTTTTTATGGTCAGCATTTTTCTGATCAGCTCAAACGTGCAGCCAGTAGAGAAAGCGGCGCAACGGTTTTTGGTTATTATGTGAATGATCCAGAGCGGTTTGGTGTTGTAGATTTTGACAGCAATGGTAAAGCGCTGAGTATCGAAGAAAAACCAGAACAGCCGAAGTCAAATTATGCGGTTACGGGGCTTTATTTTTATGACAATCAGGTGGTTGAAATTGCTAAAAATATTAAGCCATCTCATCGTGGTGAGCTGGAAATTACCGATGTGAATAACATTTATCTGGCAAAAGATGAGCTGAATGTAGAAGTCTTAGGGCGTGGTTTTGCTTGGCTGGATACAGGTACACATGACTCTTTATTGGAAGCCAGCCAATTTGTGCAAACCATTGAAAATAGACAGGGTTTAAAAGTGGCTAGCCTAGAAGAGATTGCTTTTCATAATCAATGGATTAATGCAGATCAATTGAAGGCGCGCGGTGAATTTTTCAAAAAAACCGGTTATGGCCAGTACCTGCTATCGCTGCATCAGGAATATATCAAAAAGCATTAAATGCGATTGAACCTGATTTATTTTTTAGTTATTAAGATGTGAAGTCCTCACTGGATTTGTGAAAATGAATGTAATTGAAACAAAAATTAAAGACCTGCTTATTTTAGAACCGCGTATATTTGCTGATGAACGCGGCTGGTTTATGGAAAGCTTTAATCAGCAGGGATTTGAAAAAATATTGGCTGAACGCGGTCTTGAGGTGCCTAATTTTGTGCAAGACAATCATTCACTCTCGCAAAAAGGTGTTTTGCGCGGTTTGCATTATCAGCTGGATCCGCATGCGCAAGGTAAACTCGTGCGTGTTGTGCAGGGGCGTGCATGGGATGTGGCTGTGGATATCCGCCAGGGTTCTTTGACATTTGGAGAATGGGTTGGTGTGGAGCTGAGCGGTGAAAATCATAAGCAGTTTTGGATTCCTGCCGGTTTTGCGCATGGTTTCATTGCATTGGAAGATAATACGCAGTTTCTTTATAAGACCACGAATTATTATTCTAAAGCGTGTGAGCGCTCAATTGTTTGGAATGATAAAGATTTAGCAATTGATTGGCAGATTGAAGAAAATATGGTGATTCAACTTACTGATAAAGATCGTTTGGCGAAACCATTTAAAGAGCGCATAGATTAATATGAATATTTTTATTTATGCGTATTCCTATGATGAAAATTCAGGAGGAAGCATTGCATTACATCGGCTTTGCCATTTAATTAATGAAGTCACCAATTGTCGAGCATATCTTGTACCGCATCGGAAATTTGGTCTGAGACAAGATATAAAAAAAATATTTAGAAATACCAAAATAGACGTACATCCAGATTGGAATACACCTGTCTGGCAGAATTTTTTTTTTCCAAAAAAAAGTGTCGTGATTTATCCTGAAATAGTTGATGACAATCCATTGAAAATTAAACATGTGGTGCGATGGTTGTTACATCAACCAGGTTTTCATACGGGACGAATTCACTATGGGGAAGATGAGTTATATTTTAAGTTTAACTCAGCAATCAAAGATTTTTCATATGTGAATAGCCAAACATCATTGAATGAATTGAAAGTAATTTTTTATCCAATTGATATATATAGAAATGTTGAATTAGAAAGAACGATTGAAAGTTGCTATATGATACGAAAAGGAGTTAGTAAGCCTATTATTCATGATAAAAATTCAATTTGTTTAGATGGAAAAAGTCATTCAGAAATTGCCCAGATATTTAATCAAGCAAGAACATTTATTTGTTATGACGACTATACTGCATATTCTATTTTTGCGGTATTAGCAGGTTGTGTATCAGTTGTTGTGCCTGATCATAGAGTAAGTATTGATGAATGGTATTCTAATGAAACTGATCGTTATGGCATTGCCTATGGTTTGAATCAAGTTCAGTTAGATTGGGCACATCAAACCAAAGAAAAGGTTTTCGAGCATATTGAGCATGAACATTTTAAAAGTGAGACTTGTGTTCAAACTTGTATGGATGAAATTCGTACTTTTTTTAAACTATGATTTTGGAATATATAAATGGCATATTTAACAGAACAACAACTATTGAATATGGGTTTTAAATCTTTAGGTAAAAATGTAAAAATCAGTGATAAAGCAGCTATTTATAACTGTGATCAGATTGAAATTGGAGATCATTCGAGAATAGATGATTTTTGTGTAATTTCAGGAAGTATTAAAATTGGTCAGAATGTACATATTGCTCCTCAGTGTTTAGTTGCAGGTGGTGAAAAGGGGATAATATTTGATGATTTTTCTGGATTAGCTTATCAAGTACAAGTTTTTACTCAATCAGATGATTATAGTGGTCGAACTTTGACCAACCCTACAATTCCCTCGTCCTTTAAAAAAGAGATAAAACGAGAAATATATATAGGTAAGCATGTCATTGTGGGAGCAGCTTCTATTATCTTCCCAGGTGTTCATCTAAAAGAGGGATGTTCTGTAGGTGCAATGACATTAGTTAATAAAAGTACAGAGGCTTGGGGGGTTTATGTCGGAAATCCTGCAAAACGAGTAAAAGAGCGAAGTAAGAATCTATTGGAACTTGAAGTACAATATTTAAATGGATCCAACGTTTAAATATAGGTAAAAATATGGATTTTGCATTACTAAATAACCAAGAATTGAAACAAACTTATAGCGTAAGTTTTGAACAAACAGATGTGGAAATGTTTTCCCATTTAACAGGCGATATTAATCCAATACATCTTGATGAAAAATATGCTCGGGATACTATTTTCGGAAAACCTATTGTACATGGTTTTTTGGTTGGTAGTATTTTATCAAGGATATTTGGTACAGAATATCCTGGTTTAGGGACTATTTATTTGAAACAAGATTTGTTATTTAAAGCTCCTGTATATGTAGATCAATATTATCTCGTTGAGATTGTCGTTATTAGAATTTATAGGGAAAAGAGTCGAGCAGATTTGCAAACCAATATTTATGATGATACTGGTAAATTAGTGCTACAAGGTTCAGCTTTAGTGCAACATAACATATTTAGAGAAATTTAAATAATCAACTGTTAAATTTATCAAGGATCAGAATATATGATTCCATTTAATAAGCCACCTTATACTGGTAAAGAAACTGAATATTTATTGGATGCAGTTCGTGGTAAAAAATTATCCGGTGATGGCAAATATTCTAAATTATGTCAAGAGTGGTTTGAAAAGTATTTACCTTGTCCAAAAACTTTACTTACACCTTCATGTACACATGCTTTAGAGCTTGCGGCCATTCTATTGGATATTGAAACAGGCGATGAAGTTATTATGCCAAGCTATACTTTTGTCAGTACAGCTAATGCTTTTGTTTTACGTGGGGCAAAGATTATTTTTGTGGATATTCGTTCAGATACTATGAATATTGATGAAACTAAAATTGAAGCTGCAATTACGGATAAGACTAAAGCCATTGTTCCTGTGCATTACGCAGGGGTTGCTTGTGAAATGGACACGATTATGGCATTGGCAACAAAATATAATTTATTTGTTGTAGAAGATGCAGCCCAAGCTATGATGGCAACATATAAAGGAAAGGCTCTAGGAACGATTGGGCATTTGGCAGCATATAGTTTTCATGAAACTAAGAATTATACTAGCGGTGGAGAAGGTGGTCTATTATTAATTAATGACCCACAGTTTATAGAGCGTGCGGAGATTATTAGAGAAAAGGGAACAAACCGCAGTCAATTTTTTCGAGGTATGGTGGATAAATATACTTGGTCAGATATTGGGAGTAGTTATTTGCCCAGTGAGCTTCAAGCTGCATATTTATATGCACAGCTTGAACAATCAGAATATATCAATCAATTTAGATTAAAAATATGGCATAAGTATTTTCATCAGTTAAAGAAATTAGCAGATGAAGAACTGTTACTTTTGCCTATAATTCCTCAAGAATGTTCTCATAACGCACATATGTTCTATATCAAAGTTAAAAATTTGCAACAACGCACTCTATTATTAAGTTATTTAAAAGATCATGATGTACTTGCAGTATTTCACTATGTGCCTTTACATTCATCTTCATTTGGTATCAAAGTGTCTAGTTTTCATGGGAAAGACGTTTTTACTACTCGGGAAAGCGAAAAATTGATAAGATTACCTTTATATTTGGGTTTACAAGATACAGAGATAGATAAAATTATAAAAACAATTTTTTCTTTTTATTAAATTTTTTAATTAATATCTTGATTATTTATTACGCTTATTCAGTGAATAAAAGCATAAATTAAATATATTGTTAGAAAGTAGCTGTTTAATAAGCTGTTTTTTAGGGAACCATCCAAAATGTCAAAATCTAAAATTGCGCTGGTTGTCATTGTCTATAATAAGACTTTAAACGAATCTGCAACCTTGCAAGGTTTGAGCCGATTTAATATGCCGCTTCAGCATTTGGTGATTGTGAACAATGGACCAAATGCCGTTGAAGAAGATGAGCTTCTGCTTGAATTGAAGCAGAAGCATTTACAAGTTACTTTAGAAAACCATTTAGAAAATAAGCCTTTAAGTTGGATTTATAATGATCTGATTGAAAAAAATACGGCAGATTATTATGTCATGTTTGATGATGATACCGAGATCAATTCCGAGTATGAGCAGCATCTGTTTTATGGACTGCAGAATACGGATATTGAACTGCCAAAAATTTATGCCAGAATTGATAAGGTGCAGCATTTCCCAATGCTGAATGATCAGTTATTGCTGCACTCAGGGCAGGTTAGGCAGATTCAAACGATTTTTTCAGTAGGTTCTGGTTTGGTGTTGTCAGAGCGGATCAAGCATGTATTTATTGAAAAATTTGGACATGTATTTGATCAGCACTTTGCTTTTTATGGAGTAGATTCAACTTTTTTCTTGCGCTTGAATCAGATGATTCACGCGGGGAATCAATTTAAGATAACTTCAAATTCGTATTTGAATCATGGTTTATCACTCACTGAAGAAGCGATGACTGACTGGCGGAAAAAAGAGTTTATTTATGAAAATACACTGAAAGTGAAATATTACAGCGGCAGCCTGTGGATGGCCCGTTTGAAATTTTTACGCCTGATGTATCGAAAATTCAGCCATTTTGAGTTTAGAGATTTAAAAATTGTGATTAAAACATTTATGAGTGGAAAACATCCTCGGTGTTGATGAGATTCGAGTGAATGGCGTGAAATTATAGGGTTATTTAGATTAATTTATAGGTTTGGGTATGATCGAGTCGGTAAAAAAAATTGAAAATGAACTAACTTTCACTAAAAAATTCACATTTTGCACCTTGGTGACTAGATTAGAAGAATATTTAGAAATGGTTGAATCAGCGCAGCAAAAAGGTTTTGCTGGAGAGGATATTGAATTTTTATATTTTGATAACGCAGCTTCAAATCAATTTGATGGATATAGTGGTGTAAATCGGGCAATTAAATCAGCACAAGGACAATATTTGATTTTTTGTCATCAAGACCTGCTGTTTAAATATGATGACCGCGAGCATTTGGAACAGTGTTTGGAACAACTAAATCAGTTGGATTCAAACTGGGCAGTGGCTGCAAATGCTGGGCGTACTACGGTAGGGCAACACTTTGTCCGCATTTCTGATCCGCATGGTGAAAGTATTAATGAAGGGCCATTTCCGCAAGAAGTCATGAGTGTGGATGAAAACTTTTTTATTATCAATCAGCGAGTGAATAATGCTTCAACTGCAACGATGAAAGGCTTCCATTTATACGCATTGGATCTATGCCAAAATGCAAAATATCTAGGTCTAAAATCCTATGTGATTGATTTTCATCTTTTTCATAAAAGCGGAGGAAAAGTAGATCAAGGCTATTTTGATATTCAAAGATGCTATACCGAAGTACAGCGGGAACGTAAAGCAGGACAATGGTTTTTTCCTATGTGCTCTGTATTTTTTGTCGGCAGTAGCCGTCTGCTGAATTGGTGGCTGAATATTAAAAGAGTGAGAAAATTTCTGAATAAAAAGCAATAAATTGAATCACGGCAATAAGTGAATTGACCATCAAATGCCGTGGAGACTTTTCGTTTTGAGTTATTCGTAAAGAAGGATAGGCCTTATACCTTAATTAGAAAAAGCGTGAATACCATTTCCGCTTTTTCTTTGGCTGATAAACATGTTCTGGAATCTCTAAGTTGATTGAGTTTTTGAAGCCAGATAAGTCCAGCTGGTCTTGTATCAGTTCATGGCAGCGTTTAATAAACAGTTCAATATTTTCCGCAGTGCGGCTTTGGAATAAATGATAGACCTTATCTTCAAATACTGTGCCAATACCGTAATAACCATAACTGGCGAGCGGCCAACAGCCTTCAGATGGTGCTTTTTCGTAACGGGATGGGAAAAGTGTACGGTAACGGATTCCTTTGGCTTCCGCTGCAAAAGCCAACGCTTCTGCTACATCTCCCTGTTTATTTGGCATGAATGAAGGAGAGCCTAGTTTTTCATAGCAAGTACGGGTAATGGCAAAAAAAGCAGGAGAGGCGAAGATATGCGATGCTGTACCAATATGATTAGAAACTTGTGCGCAGCCTAAAAAAGTATCATTTTTTAACACGTATTGAATTGTATCATCAACAACTTGTCGATTGAGTGGGAACAAATCAGGTTCAATAATAACAATGACATCGGATGTTGCTTGCCGCATGATATCATCAAGCCATTGCCCATGCGGTATATTTTTTTGCGTATACTGAATTGGGATATCTAAATGCTGCATTACACTGCTGTGAGCCTTTAAAATTTCTGGGCTAAAGTTATCCCAATGAAAAGAATGAAATTCAACAGTGTAATTGGTATTTGCTTTTACTAATGAGGTCATAACTAGCTACTTATTTAATGCAGGTTTAAAAGGTTTTAGGATCTGAGTTAATTGTCCTTATCCGCATTGCCTTTCAGCACCATATAAATCAACCCCACAAAGATCAGCAATGCACCGCCCAAGCTGCTGATGCAGAAAATCAAGATACGGTTATAGGTGGTTAAATTGAATAGCTGATTGTCTACGATGTAGCGCATAAAAACCCATTGCACGACAGCAAAAATAATTAAGACAATTGCACGACGGCGAACTTCAGGACGCATAGCCATAGGGGAGATTCACAGCAAAGTGGAAAGTGGTGGCTATTATGCCACTGTTGAAAATTGTTCTCAATTGAATAAGAATAAGCTAATTAAATTCAATTACTTAATGATTTTTTAGTCAGTCTGCGCTGCATGCATTTTAAAGTTATTCATTGGATCAAAGCTTATTTTGATTGTAATGATTAATGTCGCCATAGCAATTTCTGAAGCGTTTGTAGGACCAAATATACTGCTCTGGGGCTTGATTGATTATGTTTTGCATTGCCATGTTCAGCGCATCAACAGAAATCTGTAAATCTTTAGATAAAATATCGTCAGATAAGCGCGTGCAATGCACATCAAAACTGGATGAATCCTTATTGCGTATACAGCTTAAGCCAAGGAGATTGCATTGGGTTTTACTGGCAAGTTTAGAAACTAATGTTGCTGATAAGGTCTTTTGGCCAAAAAAAATGGAATAAATGCCGCCGGAAGCTTTGGGTAAATGATCAGGTAAAATGACGGTTAAACCGCCTTGTTTAAGATGCTTAAAAATGGCGCGGATGCCGGTTTCATCTGCGGGCACTAAAGTTGCGTTGAACTTTTGCCGCGCTTCCAGCAAGTAGCGGTTAACCCCCTTAATTTTGTCGGGTTTATACATAATCACCGGCTGCGCATAAAGGTTCAGCCAGGCATTCAGCAGTTCCCAGCAGCCAAAATGCGGCACTACAACAATCACGCCTTTCTTATTGGCCAAAGCATCTTTTAAAATAGATGCCCCATAAACATTGTTTAATAAATTCAGGCTGTACTGCGGCGGCATGCCCCAGCATTTCACAAATTCAATGTAGGTCAGACACTGGCTTCTAATGCTTTGACGGATCAATTCGGATTGCTCATCCTTGCTTAGCTCCGGATAAGCAAGCTGAATATTAATTTTGGTAATGCGCTGAATAGATGAATTGAAGCAGCAAAGGATGAATGCGGCAAAGCGGCCTATAGCCTGTAAAAGCCATAAAGGTAAAAGTGAAACCAGTTTGAGAAGGAAGTACATTGGCTTTATTTTTACCCTGTTATTTTAATACAATGGAGCTGGCGGCAATTTTAGCCAGAGACTGAACTATCTAAGACCGAGAAAAATCACAAAAAGATAAGGATCTTAAGCGCAAAACTAAAAAGTTAAATCCAGATCAAATATAGGCGGAAAGATATACTGCGGAATGCATCATAGCGCAAATTATAAATTTAGCATGATCAAAATTGCTAAAAGTGAATATATCAAGCAGAGAAAGCCTTTGAAAATAATATTTGAGCATTGTGATAAAAAAGCCCCGCATTATTGCAGGGCTTTTTTACATGAAAAACTAAATATTATTTAGCTTCTTCCGCTTTTGGCTTTTCACGAAGACGGATGCCAAGGTCACGCAATTGATTTGGTTCAACTGGCGCGGGCGCTTGAGTCAATGGACATTCAGCTGTTTTGGTTTTCGGGAATGCAATCACGTCACGGATTGAAGATGCACCGGTCATCAGCATCACAAGACGGTCAAGACCGAATGCCAAACCGCCGTGCGGAGGCGCACCGAATTTCAACGCATTGAGCAAGAAGCTGAATTTCTCTTCTGCTTCTTCTTCAGAAATACCCAGCGCTTCAAAGATGGCTTTTTGCATTTCAAGGTTGAAGATACGCAGTGAACCGCCGCCCACTTCAGTACCGTTCAAGACCATGTCATAAGCAACTGAAAGCGCTTCGCCAGGGTTGTTCTTCACTTCTTCAACAGTTGATTTCGGCAATGTGAATGGGTGGTGAACAGAGGTCCATTTGCCATCATCAGTTTCTTCAAACATTGGGAAGTCAACCACCCAAAGCGGCGCCCACTCGCAAGTTGCCATCTTCATGTCATGACCGACTTTAATACGTAAAGCGCCCATTGCATCGTTTACAACTTTCGCTTTGTCCGCACCAAAGAATACGATATCGCCATTTTCAGCGCCAACACGTTTTAATAGATCAAGCACAATTGGCTCGATGAATTTGACGATAGGAGATTGAAGACCTTCGATGCCTTTTTCAAGATCGTTGACTTTGATGTAAGCCAAGCCTTTCGCGCCGTAGATACCCACGAATTTAGTGTATTCGTCGATTTGGCTGCGTGGAAGTGCGCCAGCACCTGGTACGCGAAGCGCAACGATACGGCCTTTAGGATCTTTAGCAGGACCTGCGAATACTTTGAACTCAACGTCTTGCATCATGTCTGCAACGTCAACCAGTTTCAAAGGAATACGCATATCTGGTTTGTCAGATGCATAGTCACGCATTGCATCTGCATAAGTCATGCGAGGGAATTTTTCGAAGTCAACGTTTAGAAGTTCTTTGAACATCTTAACGGTTAAACGTTCCATTAAATCCATGATGTCATCGTCACTCATGAACGATGTTTCAACGTCGATTTGTGTGAATTCAGGCTGACGGTCAGCACGTAAGTCTTCATCACGGAAACATTTAGCAATTTGGTAGTAACGATCGATACCGCCAACCATCAACAACTGTTTGAATAGCTGTGGAGATTGTGGAAGCGCGTAGAAGCTGCCGTTAGATACGCGGCTTGGTACTAAATAGTCACGTGCACCTTCAGGAGTCGCACGAGTCAAAATCGGAGTTTCAACATCTAAGAAACCATTGTCTTCGAAATAGTTACGAATAAGGTTAGTTAGTTTAGAACGGAAACGTAAACGATCTAACATTTCAGGACGGCGGATGTCCAAGAAGCGATATTTCAAACGTACTTCTTCTGAAATATTTGTATTTTCGTCATTCAATGGGAATGGCGGAGTTTCAGAAGCAGCAAGCACTTCGATGTCTTTACCAAGAACTTCGATTTGACCGCTGGTAATATTCGCGTTTTCAGTGCCTTCGTAACGACGACGTACGCGACCTGTAATTTTTAAAACAAATTCTGAACGTGATTTGTCCGCAGTTGCGAATGCTTCAGGAGTATCTGGGTCAATAACCACTTGAACAAGACCGTCACGGTCACGCATGTCAAGGAAGATTACACCACCGTGGTCACGGCGACGGTGAACCCAACCGCATAATGTTACGGTTTGGTCAATTTGAGCTTCGGTTAAAGAACCGCAGTAATGAGTTCGCATCATAGCGTTAGAAATCCAACTATATGGGTTAAGGTCAGCGAATACGTAAACAGCGTACCGCTTTTATACAAAGGGGAAGATTATGCCTCTTTTTGGGCATTTTGTCACAAGGACTTCAGTTTAAAACATTAAAAATTACCTGCTTTTATTTGTTTGCATGCCAGTTATCGGGATGGCTTTGAAAAATATCTGACGTTGATTTTAGGATGGCGAAAATAAGGCTGCCGGCCGTAAACATGCCCAAAAATGCGCGGAAAAAATAATTAATCGATTTGCCGACATAGGCATATAGATCATCTGCAAATGCTTCTGAATACACGCTTTCAGCAAAATAAAAATAACTGACGATGCCCGCCAGCAGTGACAGTGCAGACAAAGCATAGACATAAATTTTGATATTGCGATGTACCGCCGACCGGCTGCGGTAATGCAGGTGGTGCCGGTAGATCATCCAGACTAAAAGTGGAAGTGCCAGCGCGGACATTCCAATCTGCAGTACACGGTGCAGGGGATAAGTGTGCTGAAAGAGATGAATCGGCTGCATCAAAATGTTTTTAAATGCAAAGGTGCGAAAGTCGACATGCGTCAGGCCATCCCAAATCAGGTGTGTGGATGTGCCCACAAGCAGCGCCACGATGAGGCTGATGATAAAACCGCAAAACTCATTTAAGCCGTGAATTTTGAGCGGTTTGTTTAGGCCAAAAAAAGAGAACAGCATTGGGCGGTACAGGACATACCAAAGCAAACATAAAATCAGTCCCAGCATGAGGTTTGGAAAGATTAAACCCGACCACTGATGTGAGCCGTCATAATCAGCATTGGTAAATAAGCGGAACAAATCAGGCGCCATTGTCCCAATCGCTAAAGCGGATATTGGCAAGCGGCTGCCTGTCAGCTTGGACAGCGGCGGCGCAAGAACAGCATGAGAAATGGTAAAAGGCATTGATTTAAAAATGAATCCTGAGGATTTGAGTGAGCAGTCAGCTCAGCAGTGTAATCGATGCAGGTTCTGGGGAATGTTTTTTATTGCAAAATTAATGAAATGTTATATTATAACGTTAATTAAGAAGCAGCCTGTTTGAGCCCTATCCATGTCCTTTGAAAATATCTTTAAAAAAAATTTAATCACTGCATCCATTCTTATGGTCACAGCGCCTTTTGCTTTTGCAGATGATGCGCAGGCTCAAACGCAGCAGCTGGAAACCATTCATGTGCAAGCGCATCCGCTAGAGCAGACCGCAGCAGATTTTGCAGTTGCAGACAGTATTGTCAGTCAAAAAAAATTAGCTGAGCGGCCAGCAACCATTGGCGATGCTTTGGCGGGTGAATTGGGTGTGGCTTCTAATCAATTTGGTGCAGGATCCAGCCGTCCCGTGATCCGCGGTCAGGATGGCCCGCGGGTCAAAGTGCTGCAGCATGCTTCAGAAACCGCAGATGTCTCTGCGCTGTCGCCAGACCATGCCGTGACAGTAGATCCGATTTTGGCAAAACAAGTGGAGATTATCCGCGGCCCATCAACACTGCTGTATGGCGCTGGCAGTGTGGGCGGTTTGGTGAATGTCACGGATCAGAAAATTCCAACGCACATGCCGGATCAAGGCTATGAAGGCCGGGCAGGGCTACGCTATAACTCGGGCAATGATGAAAAGCTGGCGAGCGCAGGTGTAACGGCAGCCTTAGGCGATCAGTTTGCAATCCGTGTTGAAGGATCAAAGCGCAAAGCCAATAATTACATTGCGCCGGATTATGTGCATACGCATTCACATGAACATGACTTGGGCAATGGCGTGGTCGAAGAACATGTTGAACAGGTGCCGGAGCGGCGTGTAGACAATACTTTTGCAGAAGGTCAAACCGTGAATATTGGCGGTTCATGGATTCATGACCGCGGTTTTGTCGGCCTGTCCTACAGCCGCCGGGAAGATCAATACGGTTTGCCGGGCCATAGCCATGAATATGAAAACTGCCATCCGCATGGCGATGAACTGGATTGCCATGCGCATGCTGCAGGCGGCGCCCATGACCATGATGAGGAAGAGCATGGCGGGCCATGGGTTGATTTGAAATCTGAACGCTATGACCTGCGCACCGAACTGGCGGAACCGTTTAAAGGCTTTCAAAAACTCCGCGCACATGCCAGCTTTACCGACTATAAGCATGATGAAGTTGAAGAAAGCGAAGTCATGACCACCTTTAAAAGCCAAGGTTATGATGCGCGTTTAGAGTTGGTTCATAATCCAATTGCAGATTGGGAAGGGGTAATTGGCGCACAGTATAACCGTCAAAAGCTCAATATCACGGGTGAAGAGTCGTTGATGAACCCCAATACCACGGAAAAGTGGAGTGTATTCGGGCTAGAGCATAAGCAAATCGGTGATTTCCATGTGGAATTAGGCGCCCGTGCGGATCAGCAGAAAATTGATATTGATTCAACGCAAAAAGATTTTAGCGATTATGCGATTTCCTATTCAGGCGCTGTGAACTGGGCCTTTGCGCCAGACTACATATTATCATTGGCAGCCTCGCATCAAGAGCGTTTGCCTTTGGCGCAGGAGCTGTACGCCAACGGCAAGCATTTTGCTACCAATACTTATGAGCGCGGCAATGAAAATCTCGGTGCGGAAAAATCCAATAATCTCGAGCTGGGCCTGCACTATGAAGCGGACAAATTGGATTATCACGTGCATGTCTACCATAACTGGTATGACAGCTACATTTATGCAGCCACGACAGACCAGCATGACAATTTTCGTTTGGTCGATTACACCCAGGATAAAGCCAAATTTTATGGCCTAGAAGCGGAAACCGGCTATCAAGTGAATGAGATGTATAAAGTCGGCTTATTCGGCGATTATGTGCGCGGCAAAATTGACGGCGCCAATGCGCCGCGCGTGCCTGCAGGGCGTTTAGGCACAAAAGTCAATGCCGGCTTTGCCGATGGCTGGACTGGCATGGCGGAATATTATCATGTCTTTCAGCAGGATAAATTCGCTGACTATGAGCAGGAAACGCAAGGCTACAATATGGTGAATGTGGGCCTGTCCTATGCTGGGCAATATGCGAAGGGCAATGATTACCGCGTGTATTTCAACGCCAACAACCTGCTGGATGATCAGGTCTATTCACATGCTTCTTTCTTGTCGAATATCCCTCAAATCGGCCGAAACTTTAGCGTGGGCGTTGAATTAGGTTTCTAAATCTTCTTGAATTTGCCTGCAGCCGCAGGCCAAATCACAGAAATCCTCTTGAAAATTCGCATGATAAAACCTAGTCTGAGCGCATTGGATTAGGTTTTTTATTATGCGTATTATTGAGCGGATTCACAGCAAGTTAAATTGGTCACGCCGCCAATACTTTGGTGTTGTGATTGGTTTATTGGCCCTGGGCTATCTTTCTTCTGCAATTTATCAGGTCTATAAGCCTTTGCCGGAGGGTCTGAATTACACAGGTAAATTGAGGCATGCCAAGGTGCAGTTTACCGCCGATCAAAGCTATCTGGATGCCAAAGGCAAGCAGCAGCTCGATCAGCAGATTTTCAAGCAGATGCTGAGCCTAATTGATCAGGCGCAGACCACAATTGTACTGGATATGTTCCTGTTTAATCAGGAAGTTGGAAATTCTAAAATTAAGCATCAGGCGCTGATGCAGCAATTGACGGATGCGCTGATTGAAAAACGCAAATACAATCCGAATATCGAAATCAAATTTATTACCGACCCGATCAATTCCGTTTATGGCGGGGTATACGCTGAACAGTATCATCAGCTGCGCCAAACTGGCATTGATGTCATTGAAACTGATTTAACGCCGCTGCGCGCCTCAAATCCCGCATGGTCTGGGTTTTGGTATTTATGCTGTCAGGGCGTTGGCAACAATGCCGAAAAAGGCTGGCTGCCGAACCCCTTTGGCCGTGAAAAAATTACTGTCCGCAGCTATATGGATTTGTTTAATTTCAAAGCCAATCACCGCAAGAGCATCGTGGTGGATACTGCAGAAGGCTGGAAAGCCTTAGTCACGTCGATGAATCCGCATGACGGCAGTTCGCGCCATTCCAATGTAGCGCTGACAGTGACGGGCAATACCGCCATTGATGTGCTGAAAACAGAGCAGTCTGTCGGCATCATGTCCAAAGCCAATATGCCTGTGGTGATTATGGGAGAGTTTGAGGATCCAAAAGATCAGCCTCAAGTGCAGGTGCTGACGGAAAAGGCCATCTATGATGCCGTATTGAAATTAATTGATTCTGCGAAGCCCAAAGAGCAGATTGATTTGGCCATGTTCTATCTGTCAGAACGCAAAATTGTCAAAGGCCTGATCGCTGCGCATCAACGCGGTGTGAATGTCCGCGTGCTGCTGGACCCGAATAAAGATGCATTTGGCCGTCAAAAGAATGGCATTCCCAACCGTCAGGTGGCGTCAGAGCTGAATGATGCCGGTGTAGCGGTGCGCTGGTGCGATACTCGGGGCGAGCAATGCCACAGCAAAATGATTTTGAAAACTGGCGCGCAGCAGGCGGAATTGATTTTAGGTTCGGCCAACTTTACTGCCCGCAATTTGAAAAACTATAATTTGGAAACAGATTTCCGGGTGCTCGGCAAGCCTCAAGATGCAGTATTTAAAGATGCGCAACAGTATTTTGACAGCTCATGGGCGAATTTGAATAGCCGTCAAATCAGTGTGCCATATCCTAAATATGCCGACGAATCGAAGCTGAAATATGTGCTGTACCGTTTCATGGAGTGGAGCGGGCTGTCGACGTTTTAGAATTGTTGTCTTAATCTCCCTAAATCCCTCTTTTAAAAAGAGGGACTTTCCTCCCTTTTAAAAAGGGAGGTTCTGAGGGATTTAATGAATTTTAATTCTTCGGTTCAGGATTTGGCGGAACCATCTTATCTAAATCTTTATCGCTGATTTTATCCAGCTCATGCAAATCAGTTTTGATTTTCCATTTACTTTCATCTTCAACTGGATTTGGCAGGCGCGCTTCGAGCCAGTCGCAGACCACATCTGGCGGGAAATCGGCATGGTTACACTGAATGACCCAAGCCAGAAACTCTTTAGCTTCACCATTCATATAGGGCGGCGGTGAAACGGGCAAAAATTGTGTCGGCAGGCGTTCATTTTTAGAGATGTAATTCAGGACATGCCCCAATTCCTGCACAGTTTGCCATGCCAGCGGGTGTTCAATATTAATTTGAAATTTGAACCACCAGGCCTTTTGGCCATCGGTGCCATAAGCATCAATTAAATTTTTCTGCACACTCGGCACTTTGCAGAAATATTCATACAGCCGATCAAAACTCAGTTCTGCCACAATGGATGACTCAGTAACAAAAATGGCATTCTAGCATAAGGCTTTCATTTTTCAGATGTGATCAAGCAACTTCAGGGCAATTGCTCAGGTCTTTACAAAACTTTGCATTTGCTGGTTTTTTATCCATTTTTTATGCTTAACTATTCTTTATGATAGAGCTATAAATGACGTAGGAGTCTGAAATGAAAACAGTAATCGCATATGCCGCTGGCATCGTGATGCTCTTGGGGGCTTCTACGGCATGGGCTGAAAATCAATGGAGCAATTACCGTGGTGTTGATACCTCAAAACAGCATCGTCCGCCACCGCCAATCAATCGGCCAAGGTATCCGAATCAGCGACCGATTTATCCAAATCAGCCATCTTATCCAAATCGGCCTTATCCGCCGTATCCGAACCGTCCCTATCCGCCGCTGCCGCAAAATGGCGTGAGTATTCATTATCAGGCGCCAACGACCATTATTCAAAATTCTCAAAGCTATAGCTGGGTGAATGGAGACCCGAATGTAGCGCATATTGAAAGCTCTACGCAGGCGGTTATTACGGATTGGCGCCGTATCGGGCTGCCTGCGCCGCCTAACGGCATGTACTGGATTTTTGAAAATGGCCGTTATGTACTGGTGCCGAATCGATAATTGCGTATCCCTATATTAATGTTGCAATGCCATGAGGTTGCAACATGAACATGTGCTATTAAATCTCCCCAAACCCCTCTTTTAAGAAAGAGGGGGTTTCAAAGCACTAAGCCAGTTCATCATCCTGTGGACGTGGGGTTTTGCCTTCTGGAAGCGGTTTGTCTGAATGCTTGTCACGGATCACCGATGGGAATGTCCATGACGCATAGCGGACGATCAAAATAGCGACTGCTAAAATTAAAATCGAGCCTGTAATAATCACCAGATCCATATCGGCTTTATGATCGTGCTGGATGTCTGAAATCAGCAGGCGGGTTAGGGCAGTAATGGCAATATAGATCAGGAAGCGCACGGGCATGTGGTTGGTTTTAAAATAGATGCCCACCATCGCGCCGAGCTCTAAATAAATAAACAGCAGAAGAATATCATCAATGGTCGCGAACTGTTTAACCGTCAATATTTCAAACACAGTATGGCCTGCAGACCAAATGACCATACAGCCAATAATAAATAATGCGATGTAGTGAAAGCTTTCTACGGCAATATTGCCAAAACGGTCGAGGAGGGTTTCAATTTTTTCTATCTTGGGATCACGGTGAGTCATGTTTCCTCCTGTTGTCTTTTGTCGTTGCATATACTTCATTAAATACTAAGCAAATTTCATGCACATGAAAGGGAAATGTTGTTTTTTTAATGTTATGTTGTTGTGGTTTTACCAGTCTTGAGAATAAAAATGTATTTGCCGACACATTTTCAGCAGGAAAATTTAACTGAGCTTTTTGACTGCATTGAAGCGAATCCATTCGCCAGTGTGATGGTGGTGCAGGATGGGGAAATTGAAGTCAATCATATTCCTTTAGCGCTAGATCGTACTGCGGGTGAAAAAGGAATCCTTCGAGGACATATTGCCTTAGCCAATCCTTTATTTTCTATATTAGGGATTGAGCAGTCAGCTTATGTGATCTTTCATGCAGATCAAGCTTATATTTCGCCAAATTGGTATGACGGGAAACAAGAACATCATCGCGTCGTGCCGACTTGGAATTACCGTGTAGTACATGTCAAAGGCATGATACGTAAAATTGCAGATGAAAAATATTTGCGGGGGATTCTGGCTCGTTTGACGCGTCAACACGAAGCTAACCAACCCGTGCCTTGGAAAATGGGTGATGCACCTGAAGATTTTATTCAAGAACAGTTAGAGAAAATTGTGGCGATAGAAATCGAAATAGACTCAATTGTGGGTAAGTTTAAGGTCAGTCAAAACCGCAGTGCTGCAGATGCTGAAAAGGTAGCAAGGGCGTTAGAAAATGAGCATCCTGAAATGGCAGACTCGGTGAGGAATTATTATCCTAAATCATAAAATGACTTGGCATATTTAACAGAATTTCATGACTAGAAATAGCGCTATTTTTATTCATAAAATTCTGTTAATTTCATTTCAAATATATATTTACTGGATTTAAATCAGATGCTTAAAGAAGAATTAGAACAACAAAACAATCATGGTTTGACTAATGATAATCAAAAAATACAGGGATTCGATAAATTTGATCATCGTTGTTTTGTTGGTGGTACTTTGGTGCATACTGAACGAGGTTTAGTACAAATACAAGATATCCAAATCGGGGAGAGAGTACTCAGCGCCGATCCAATAACTGGGCAGCAAAGTTATCAAGCTGTAACAAAAGTGATAAAAACTGAAAATCAGCGTGTTATCTTTATGGAATTTGAGTATCAGTTAGAGCCTGAATTATCCTTATTTGAAAAGTTAAAACTAGCTAAAGAGATTAGAGCTAAGTTTGGTCTAGAGGGTATAGGTTTGCCTTCAGTCCAATTTATGGTTACTTCTGAGCACCCCTTTTGGGTAGCAGAAAAAGGTTGGGTCACGGCAAATAAATTAACAACAGAAGATATTGTCGTAGATAAAGATGCAAATAAATATCTTGCAACTCCCTTGGGATATAATACGAGAGCGCAAGCAGAAATTTTCACAACTGCAGATAAAGATGTCGGTATGATGCCTGACTATGGTTTAGATTTAAGTGTTTATGGTAGACCAATTGATTTAAAAACAGGCAATATTCTTTCATGGAATGAAACCATTAAAAATAATTTCAATTTAAGCAAGTTATATAGTAAAAATACCCATTGGAAAGAAGATTTACTTGAGCAGCTCCCTGAAGAAGACCGAGCCAATGCACATTTTCATGGTTTTAGTCAGGGAGACTGGGTGAACCCTGAAACTATTCAATGGGATGAGGGTGAAGGCTATGTCACCACAACGGTGTATAACCTAGAAGTTGAAACCACACATACATACTTTGTTGGTGAATACGGTATTTGGGTGCATCAATGTGCTGGTGCAAAAACGAATATTGAATATTAAATTAAAAAATTTCTATAAAAAAACGCCCGAATGATCGGGCGTTTTTCTTTTACAATCTACAAAGCATTAAGCCTGATTGGTAAAGTAATCTTCAGAGAAGTTCATAATCACTTCAGAACCCGCTTTTACTTTTGCAATACGCAGTGCAAGTTCAGGAAGAACACGTTGAGTGAAGTACATAGTTAATGCAAGTTTGTTTTGGTAGAACTCGCCATCTTTGTCTTTGGCTGCATTGGCAATGCGCGCAAACATATAAGCAAAGCTCAATAGACCTACAGCATGCAGGTAATCAACCGCTGCAGAGTTAGAGAATTCTGCATTTTCACGTGCTGCTTCCAGTACATATTGAGTCACAGATTCAACTTCTGCAGCTGCATCTAAAGTGGCATCTTTAATGAAGTTCAGGCTTGCGTCTAAATCATTGGCAAAATCACGGATTTCTTGGATGTATTCCGCAATAAATTCACCATTGCACTTAATCGTTTTACGGCCAATCAAATCTTGAGACTGAACGCCGTTGGTGCCTTCGTAAATTTGCGCAATACGCAAGTCACGTACACATTGTTCCATACCCCATTCACGGATAAAGCCGTGGCCGCCAAAGCACATTTGCGCATCTAGGGTTGCTTGGAATGCAGTATCGGTTAAATACGCTTTAGCAATAGGCGTTAATAGTGCAACACGGTTGTTGGCTGCTTTAACGGCTTCTGGATCTGTAGAGAACTTAGTAATGTCCAGCTGCTGACCCACATATACAGCAAATGCACGAGATGCTTCGTTGTTCGCACGCACATTTAACAGCATGCGGCGTACATCACCATGAACTAAGATGCTGTCCGCTGGTTTGCTCGGTGATTGAACACCAGATGCGCTGCGGCCTTGTAAACGGTCAGTCGCATATTGCGCCGCATTTTGATAAGCAAATTCAGATGCGCCTAAACCTTGAATACCCATAGACAGACGTTCGTAGTTCATCATCACGAACATGGCAGCAAGGCCTTCATTTTCTTTACCAACGAGGTAACCTTTGGCGCCATCAAAGTTCATGACACATGTAGCAGAGGCTTTAATGCCCATTTTGTGTTCAATAGAACCTGGGCCAGCAGGGTTGCGCTCACCTAAAGAGCCATCTGCATTGACAATGAATTTTGGCACAATGAAGAGCGAAATGCCGCGTGAGCCTGCAGGCGCATCAGGTGTTTTTGCCAATACCAAGTGAATGATGTTTTCAGAAAGGTCGTGGTCACCGCCAGTAATGAAGATTTTTGTACCTGTAATGTTGTAGGTGCCGTCTTCATTGCGTTCAGCTTTAGTTTTAATAATGCCTAGATCTGTACCTGCATGCGGTTCAGTTAAGCACATGGTGCCAGACCATTCGCCAGTGTACATTTTTGGCAGGTAAGTTTCTTTTTGCTCTTGTGATGCATAGCTGTTTAAGGCCATGCCAGCGCCGACAGAAAGCAGCGGGTAGAGCATGAATGATGGGTTGGTTGCGAACAGCATTTCGTCTGCAAGCACAGTCAGCATTTTTGGCATGCCTTGACCGCCCCATTCTTCGTCAGCCGCTAAGCCAATCCAGCCGCCTTCAGCATATTGCTTAAATGCTTCTTTAAAGCCAGCAGGTGTGGTCACATTGCCATTGCTGTATGTTGCGCCTTCTTCATCGCCCGTACGGTTCAGCGGATGAGTCACATTTTGAGCAAACTTCGCCATTTCTTCAAGAATTGCTTCAGCAGTGGCGGCATCGACATGCGCAAGGTTTTCATTGGCTTGCCAGAACTTTTCTGCATTAAAAACATCATTCAAGATGAACTTCATATCAGCAAGAGGCGCGTTATAAATTGGCATAGTGTCACCTGTTTATTGTTTGATTCAATTCGGTCTAATATATGAAGCTTCATGCTATCAGACAGCGGAAAGTTAAATTTTGATATCTTTATAAAGAAAAAGGACTGCCAAAGCTATGACCGTCCTTTCTCTATTTCTGCACTGTTGAGTACAGTTTTTTGAATATTGTTCAGATATTCAGCTTAGAATGCGAAATGTTCCGCATCTAAAGACATCAGCGGCTCTACACCGCCTGCAATCACGTCAACATGTGAGCGAACGCGAGGCAGGATTTTCTTGAAGTAGAAGCGTGCAGTCGTGGTTTTTGCGTTGTAGAAATTAACGTCAGTGGTGCCTGCCGCCAGTGTTTCCTGCGCTACAAGCGCCATGCGCGCCCAAAGGTACGCAAGAGTGACATAACCGGAGAAGTAGAGGTAATCGACTGCAGCAGCGCCGACTTCTTCCGGATTTTGCATTGCTTTCATGCCAATTTGCATGGTTAACTCACCCCACTCTTTATTCAGAGCAGCCAGCGGTTCAACAAATTCTTTCATGGCAGCGTTGTCTTTGTTTGCATCGCAGAATTTGTGAATAATCTTAGTGAAGTCCTTCAGCATTGCGCCTTGAGTGCCCAAAACTTTACGGCCTAACAAGTCAAGCGCTTGAATTTCAGTGGTGCCTTCGTACAAGCAAGAGATTCGTGTATCACGTACGATCTGCTCCATGCCGTGCTCTGAAATAAAGCCGTGGCCGCCAAATACTTGAACGCCGTGCTTCGCAGATTCAGAACCTGTTTCAGTCAAGAATGCTTTAGCAATCGGGGTCAGCAATGACAAAATGTTGTCCGATGCTTTGCGTTCTTCTTCTGTTGCGCCTTGTTCTACGATATCTGCATGGAAAGACAGCAGGTAAACTAATGCACGCGCGCCTTCCGCAAATGATTTTTGCGTCAACAGCATGTTGCGCACAGCAGGGTGGACAATAATCGGATCTGCATCTTTTTCAGGCGCTTTCGGGCCGGAAAGCGAACGCATCGCTAAACGGTCTTTTGCATATGCAAGCGCACCTTGGAAGGCGCCTTCAGAAGCTGATAAGCCTTGAACAGCTGTGCCGATACGCGCAGTGTTCATGAACGTGAACATGCAGTTTAGGCCACGGTTTTCAGGTCCGATCAAGAAGCCTTTTGCATTGTCAAAGTTAATGACGCACGTTGCGTTGCCGTGAATACCCATTTTGTGTTCAATTGAACCGCAGCGCACAGCATTGCGCTCGCCGATGGTGCCGTCAGCATTTAAATTGAATTTCGGTACGATGAACAGTGAAATCCCCTTGGTGCCTTTAGGCGCGCCAGGAAGACGGGCAAGTACAATGTGAACAATGTTCTCCGCCATGTCATGTTCACCGGCAGAGATAAAGATTTTCTCACCAGTAATGGCATAGCTGCCGTCCGCTTGCGGTTCAGCTTTTGAACGGATAATGCCAAGGTCAGAACCTGCGTGAGATTCGGTTAAGCACATTGTGCCTGTCCAAACACCTGAAACCAGATTCGGCAGGTAGGCGTCTTTTTGCTCTTGAGAACCATGATGTTCTAAAGTACGGACTGCGCCGTGTGACAGGCCAGGATACATGCCCCAAGACCAGTTTGCAGTACCGACCATTTCTGAAATCACGTTGCCCAGCGAAACAGGCAAAGCTTGACCACCGTACTGTTCTTCAGCGGAAAGAGACGGGAAACCGAGTTCGATATATTTTTGATACGCTTCTTTAAAGCCTGTCGGCGTCGTGACCACGCCATCATTCCAAGTACAGCCTTCGCGGTCGCCGCTTTGGTTGATTGGGGACAATTCGTTTTCACAGAAGTCAGCAGCAGCTTCTAAATATTGGTCAACCAATTCACGGCTTACGGTTTCCTGAAATGCAGGCAATTTAGAATAGTGCTCTTCTGCATTCAATAGCTCATGCAGTACGAATTGCATATCACGTAAGGGCGCTTTGTATTGTGGCATATCGGTTTCCTCAATACTGGTTTAACCAGTTTATAATCCTAAGAAACATAAAAAACGTGTCTTCATTGACACGGATTGGAATGGCTTAATCGTGCAACATCTTCTAATAAGGTACAAGCTTTTCTAAGGGTTTTCTTGGTGACTGTAAAGTCAAAGATTTATGTCTTGAAAATGCTAAGTGTCTTGAGTGTAAACGGTTTTGGGTGAATTGAAATGACACAAATAGTCAAAAAACGTAAAAAGTTATGTCCAATAAGAAAGGCGCATAAAGCGCCTTTAATTTTTGCCAGCAGCAATTATGATGCTTTTACTGGAGCAGGGGCAGCCGGCTGAGCAGGCATTTTTGGCTGGAAGCGGACTTCACATTTGCCGTCGATGGTTTGGCCACCTGCTTTGATTTGCACCGCTGCGCCATCGGCTTTGCCTAGGCAGGCTTTAGCAATTGCCTGCTGTTTTGCCTGGCGCTCTGCAAGGCGCTGATCGAATTGCTGGATTAGCTCTGCACGCTTAGCATCAGTCAGCGGTTCGCCGCGCTGCATGTGCATGCCGCGGAATTCACCGCGTTCAGGCTGATCAGCACCCATTGGACGGTGCTCGCCGCGTCTGCCGCTATATTCACCGCGTTCGGGCTTATCCATGCTGAATGCCATGGCGCACGTGCCGTTAATGGTTTGGCCGCCTGCTTTGACTTGTGCCGTAGCGCCTGCAGCTTTGCCATCACAGGCTCGCTTCATTTGAGACATCACTTCATGGCGTTCAGCGCGCATTTCTTGCATCTGTTCGCGCTGTTCAGGCGTCATATTGCGGTCATGCTTTTGCCCATGCACTCTTTGCGGATGGTCAGTGTCTTTTGCAGTATTGGCTGATTGGCATGCAGTCAGGGCGCCCATAGATAAAATGCCGGCAGCGGCTAAAGCTATTTTTGTCATGTGATTCATTAGATGGTCTCCAACGCGGGATGAGTATTATTCGCTGCAGATAAGATTAAATAATAAAGATGAAGAAACAATGGAGGGTTTTTTGAAGCCGTGTTCGCTACAATAATCAAGATAGAAAAAATAGAGTAGCTCTTTTGAACATCCGCCGTGTGCCCATCGCCTTGCGCTTATTTCTGACTGTACTGCTGACGACTTTGCTCATCACTACGGTCAGCTTAGGCGTGCTTCACTGGAACATGCAGCGCAATTTCACTAAATATGTGGCGGATGTGGAAATGCAGAAGCTGGATGGGCTGATTGGCAATTTGGCCGATGTCTATGTGGTTTATCATGACTGGGGCAATGCCATTCAGGCGCAAATTCTGCAGATTGAAGGTGAGGCCGGCCCTGATGACTATGACAAGCTGTCACACTGGTGGCTGCGCCGCCAGTACGATATCGCACTGCAGCAGCGCTATTTTAAAGAGCACTCAATGGCCGCAGGCACTGTTCTGAACAACGCGGTAGATCCGGCCAGAAGTGCTGCGGACGCAGAAGAGCAGCTGTTTATTGAACGTAATTTGCCTACGGCATTTCAGCCTTTTGAGGGCTTGAAATTTCCGCTGAGCGCAAATCAAAATGTTTTCCGGCCGGCAGATCCGAAAGAGGCGAAAAAGGGCGGCAATATTGCGTTGCCGCAAAACAGCAGCGGCAAAAAACAGTTTATTCAGATGCCAGACCGTTTGGGCCTAAGTTCGCGCTTATCTTTGTATGACGCCAAACGTCAATTTGTGGTTGGTGAGCCGACACAGGAACAGATTTCTTATCGGCCAATTCTGGTGAATAATCAAGTGGTCGGCTATCTTGGCTTGAAGCCTGTACTGAATCAGGATGACGCGATCAGCATTAATTTTTTCAGCAAACAGAAGCGCTATCTGCTGCTGGTTTATGGCTTATCCTTTTTTGCCAGCCTAATTGCTTCACTGCTGCTGGCTACTTATTTTAAAAAGCCGATTCAGCGCTTGTTGAATGGTACGCGTGAGTTAACCAAAGGCAATTATCAGCATCAGGTGAAGGTCAACCGCAATGACGAGCTGGGTGATTTATCCAATGAGCTGAATCAGCTGGCGGTTATTCTAGATCAGCATGAAACATCACGCCGCCAATGGGTGGCGGATACATCGCATGAACTGAAAACGCCGCTCGCTGTTCTACAGGCGCAAATTGAAGCAATGCAGGACGGCATCCGCAAGCCGACGCCAGAACATTTTGCCTCCATGCTGAGGCAGGTCAACAGTTTGAAAAAATTGACCCAGGATTTGGCAGATTTGGCGCAGGCGGAAGCGCAGCAGCTGCAGTGCTATTTCGCGGAGATGAACCCTTGGGATGCCGTACTGCAGGAAATTGAGAACTTTAAGCCGAAGTTTGAGCAGGCCGGCTTAAGCGTGACGGCAGAAGGTCAAGGTACCGTATTGCAATTGGATATAGACCGCTTTAAGCAAATTATGGTGAACTTGCTGGGCAACAGCATCCGCTATACTGAAACAGGCGGCGCAGTACATGTGCATACTGGGCAGGATGCTGCGCAGTGGACGGTATATGTGGATGACAGCCCATTCGGTTTGACGGATGAACAGCTGTCATGCTTAGGCGAGCGTTTTTACCGTGTTGATGATTCCCGCACCCGTGCAACGGGCGGTACAGGCTTGGGCTTGGCGCTGTCTGTCAAAATGGCGAAAGCCATGGGCGGTGAATTGAGTTTTGAGCATTCACCCTTGGGCGGTTTGCGCTGCAAGCTGACTTTTCCGAAACAGATGAAACATTAAGGATATCTACATGAAACACATCATGCTGGTTGAAGACGAAGTAGAACTTGCACAACTGGTGCGTGATTATTTAGAAGCTGCTGGTTTTGAAGTCAGCATGTTTCATGATGGTCAGGATGCATATGACAGCTTTACGCAGCGTAAGCCGAGCTTGATGATTCTAGATTTGATGGTGCCGCGCATGGACGGACTGACCATGTGCCGTAAAGTGCGCGAGCAGTCTGATTTGCCGATTATTATGGTCACGGCGCGCACCGAAGAAATTGACCGTGTGCTGGGCTTGAATATGGGTGCGGATGACTATGTCTGCAAGCCGTTCAGTCCGAAAGAGCTGGTTGCCCGCGTGCAGGCGGTGCTGCGCCGTTTAGAGCGTAAGGCTGAACCCGAAAGCAATGATTTATTCCGCATGGATAAAGGCCAGCAGCGCATTTGGTATCAGCAAAAGTCATTAAATTTAACGCCTACGGAATTCCGTCTGCTGGAGCTGTTTTTAGAGCATGTCGGGCAGGTGTATTCACGTGCGCAATTGCTGGATCATATTAACCCGGACAGCTTTGAAGTGGCGGACCGGGTGATTGACAGCCACATTAAAAACCTGCGCCGTAAAATCTCTGATGCCGCTGAAACCGGCAACCGCCATGAGTGGATTCAAGCAGTGTATGGCGTCGGCTACCGTTTTGAATATCCTGAAGATTGATTTTATTTAGGGTGTTGAAGAAAAGCGGATTGGGGGAAAACTGATCCGCTTTTTTGTTAGAAGAAAAAAGTTATGAGTGAAAAATTTGTACAGGAAAATACAATGAATATAACCATCAGAGATGAAACATTGGATGATATTGCAGCCATTGAAGCGCTCACAAAGTCGGCTTTTTTGCATGCAGAGCACACCAGCCATACTGAACACTTTATTGTGAATCAATTAAGAAAGCATCAACAATTAAGCATCTCTTTGGTTGCGGAAGAAGAGCATGCAATTGTCGGGCATGTTGCCGTTTCACCAGTTCGTATTTCCTCGGGGCAAACTGGCTGGTATGGTTTAGGGCCAATTTCAGTGTTACCCGATAAGCAGGGTTTAGGCATCGGTTCAATGCTGATGCATGCAGCTTTGCAGCGCTTGAAAGCTTTAGGCGCAAAAGGCTGCGTGCTGCTGGGTGATCCGAATTATTATGCACGCTTTGGCTTTAAACCTGTTTCGGGATTGATTCTACCCGATGTGCCGCAGGAGTATTTTCAGGCGATTTCTTTTACGGGGGCTTTTCCGCAAGGCGAGGTTGCTTATCACGATGCTTTTCATGCGGCAGAGTAGATAATTCATCTTTATTCGTTCAAAAAAATTTAATTGATGAGGAAATTGTTTATTTGAATATTTTTAACTTATTTATTTAAAACAATATTTTTAAGAGTTGAGTGAAAAGCAGGCATTCCTTAAGATTAGCGGACTAGGCTGTAAGGCGCTTAGTATTTACAATTCACGTGTTATCCACGATTAGAGTTTGTTTTGAACAGCGAAACACCCCAACTTCAGCGCCGCTTGAAGAATCGCCATATCCAATTGATTGCCATGGGCGGTGCCATTGGCACAGGACTGTTCTTAGGTTCAGCGCACATTATTGAGTCTGCTGGCCCATCGATTATTTTAGGCTACATGATTGGCGGTTTAATTGCTTTTCTGATTATGCGCCAATTGGGTGAAATGATTGTGCATGAACCGGTTACAGGTTCATTCAGTTATTTCGCCTTTAAATATTGGGGCAAATTTTCAGGCTTTTTAACCGGCTGGAACTACTGGATCCTTTACATATTGGTGGTGATGACCGAACTGACTGCTATTGGCAAATACGTCAATTACTGGTGGCCGCATATTCCTGCATGGGTATCAGTATTGGTGTTTTTTGCTGTCATCACGCTGGCTAACTTAGCCAATGTCAAACTGTATGCGGAATCTGAATTTTGGCTGTCGATGATTAAGGTGGTGGCAATTGTCGCCATGATTATTTTCGGTGTTTATTTACTGATGACAGCGGATGCAGGTTCAACGGCGTCCATCAGCAACTTATGGACGTATGGCGGATTTTTCCCGCATGGTTTTGAAGGGCTGTTCTATATGCTGGTCTTTATGATGTTTGCCTTTGGCGGCATTGAGCTGATCAGCATGGCCGCCGCTGAAACAGAAGATCCTGAAAAGAACATTCCTAAAGCGGTGAATCAGACGGTCATTCGGGTGTTCCTGTTTTATATCTGTTCTTTAGCGGTATTGCTGTCACTG
Organism: Acinetobacter entericus; assembly: GCF_026168575.1. Lineage (NCBI taxonomy): Bacteria > Pseudomonadati > Pseudomonadota > Gammaproteobacteria > Moraxellales > Moraxellaceae > Acinetobacter > Acinetobacter entericus. The sequence goes on along the minus strand of NZ_JAPEQW010000010.1, from coordinate 37,845 downwards.
GTGCCGTGGAATCAGCTGGAATTGGGCGGTTTGGATCATAGCCCGTTCGTGATGATCTTTCAGCAGATGGGGATTGACTGGGCGGCGCATTTGCTGAACTTTATTATTTTGACGGCGTCCGTGTCAGTCTGCAACAGCGGGATGTATGCCAATAGCCGGATGCTGCTGGGCTTGGCGGAGCAGGGCAATGCGCCAAAAGTGTTTACGCAGGTGAATCAGCACGGTACACCAATTGCTGCGGTTTTATTTTCTGCCTTATTGATATTTGGCTGTGTGCTGCTGAATTATTTCTTGCCTGAAAAAGCATTGAGCTATCTGATTTATATTGTAGTTGCTGCGGCAGTACTGAACTGGATGCTGATCAGTTTGATTCATTTAAAATTCAGAAAAGCCATGAAACAGCAGGGAATGCAGACCAAGTTTACTGCATTATTTGCGCCGTTTACAAATTACTTTGTTTTGGCATTTATGCTGATGATTCTCTACATTATGTGGACGCAGGGCTTTATGCTGTCGGTGCTGATGCTGCCGGTGTGGATTTTACTGCTGTTTGTTTTGTTTAAAATCATGCAGGCGAAGAAGGCTTAACAGCAATAAAAATGGGCTCATGGATGAGCTATTTTTGTACATTAATGGGTGCTCAATCGCGCTAATGAAATGTTTTATAAATAGTTATTAAATAAAGCATATTATTTCAATATTCGTGTAAATTCCGTTTCAGCATGCAGGATTTTTTGGTGATTATACGCAGGTTATTGTTGATAAAGTAAAATATCCTGTTATTTCAATAGCATGTATTATTTTAATCATGGAGAAACTTCAAAACTAAGATACAGATCCAATAACAAATCAGAAGCAGTCTATTGTAATTGTGTAGTAAATCTTAATATAATTGATAATAATTCTCCTTATCATTTGTGACTTATGCCTTACGCCAAAAATACTTTAGCCTTGATGATGATTTCTTCAGGGTTGCTTTTTGTCTCTTCTGTAACATTGGCTGATACAGAGAATGTCAATCTTAAAGCATCAGCAACTCTCCCCACGATTGTTATTGAAGGCATGGCGGAGGGAGACCCTATAAAAACCTATGTGGACTATAAACAAGCAAATGTCATGCGAAATGGTTTAGATAAGAAAGATATTCCACAAACGGTAGATACGCTTGATGTGTCTAAATATAAATTGTATGGCGCAAACGATTTGAGTGTGATGCTGCAGGGAACACCTGGTGTTTCAACCAGTTATGATGCTCGAAATGATGGAATTTCTATCCGCGGCTTTAATGCCGATACCAATGATATTTATCGGGATGGCGTTCGCGAAAGCGGTCAATATCGGCGCAGTACAGCAAATGTTGAGCGGATCGAAATTTTAAAAGGGCCCGCTTCAGTACTTTATGGGCGCAGTGCTGGCGGCGGGGTGATTAATATGGTCACTAAGGTTGCCAATTTTGATTCGCCAAGTTCAGTCGGGGCGTATGTTGGCTCTTATGACAATGTGGGCGGAACCATTGATATCAATAAAGCGCTGAATGATAACTGGGCTGTGCGTTTAGTCGGCGAAAAATCGGACAGCAATAGTTTCCGTTCCGGGATTGGCTTTAAGCAAGAATTGTTATCGCCAAGTGTCACATATCGCAGTGATGATGAAAAACTGCTTTGGACCACTGAATTTACTTACGACAATTTAAACAGAACGCCTGATCGCGGGCCAAGTTATGAGAACTTGCCTGCTGGTGTTTCGATTAAAACCGGCTTTGCCGGAAACAATGATAATATTGTTGATGAAACAAAATCCGTTCGAACCAATGTGAAATATGAGTTTGCGCCGGATTGGAAATTTCATTGGGCATTAAGCCATCGTGAATCTTTTCAAGATTTTGATAACTTTTTCGGCGGAACATGGTGCTCAGCCGCAGGCCTGCTGAGTGATGGCAAGACATGTGATTGGAAAGGCAAAATCCGTCAAAGTTACGCTTGGCAGCAAACAACCAATAAAACACTCATGAATACTTTTGATATTACGGGGCTGTTTAAAACAGGCGTTCTTGAACATAAAGTTATGTTCGGCAGCGATTGGTCAAATGAAAAAAGAGAGCCAATTCTTGGAAATTATTCAAGCGGTGACAAAGCAGGGCTCTATTATCGCTATGTCAATCCATTCAATACTGCGGACGGCTGGAATACGCTCAACGGTTCACGCCCAGCAGAAACTTCACACAGTCAAACTGATGCAAACTCCTTAAGCTTTTTTCTGCAAGATTTAATTTCATTCAATGAAAAATATAAAATGATGTTGGGTGTCCGCTACGACAGTTATGATTTTTCGACCAATGATGTGCGCAATCAGAGTAAAAGCTCATATAGCGATGACAGTTTAAGTCCAAATATTGGTTTTGTTTGGCAGCCGGTTGAAAGCCAAAGCTTTTACACCTCTTATAGTAAAAGCTTCTCCCCTTACGGCGGCCGCGGCTTGCTCGGGGTGAGTGCGAGCATAGATCCAAGCCTGTATGACGCTGAGCCGCAATTTAATGAACAATATGAAATTGGGGTGAAGAGTGATTGGCTGGATGGCCGTTTAAATACGCAGCTTTCTGTATATGACATTACTAAAAATAATATCCGCTACCAGCCGGATGCTGTAGAACGGCCGAATGATTGGGAAGTTGGGCAACAGCAGCAGTCTCAAGGCGTCGAGTTCAGTTTTATTGGCCAAGTATTAGATAATCTATATGTGCGGGGCGGCTATGGTTATACCGATGCCACATGGAAAAGTGATAGCCGCACCACGGTCAAAGAAGAAGAGCGTTTAAAAGGAAAAAAGCTACCTGGAATATCTGAAAATACAGGAAACTTATTTGTACGTTATTTACCTGTGGAAAAATGGTATGGCGAATTAGGCGCAACCTATGTGGGTTCTTATTTCACGTCGGATAAAAACACCACAAAAATGCCAGGCTGGACACGCTTAGACGCTGCGGTTGGCTATAAGGATGATAAGTGGGGCGCGACAATTGCTGTGAATAATTTAACGGACAAAGAATACTGGCGTTCGAATTCAATGCCTGGAACTCCGCGAAATTATTTATTAAGAATGAACTATTATTTTTAATAAAGCCCAGTAAAAATAGAAATGTCCAGATAGGATATTTCTATTTGATTATTAGGCAGAAAATTTCTACTTGGAAATCAAATTCATTCATATCATGCGGAGCAGGGAAATTCTTTTCTGCTCAACTTTTTTGAGCTTTGACACCACCAATTCATAAGAATTCAGCACCAAATCTTGCACTAAAGATTCATCCAGCTCTTCATGTTCAAAGACTGAAATCCAATGCTGTTTATTCATATGCCAGCCCGCGAGGATGTAGGGATAAATATCTCTCAGCATTGCGCCATGGTCTGGCCGCACTTTTAAGTTAATGGCCGCTTTGCCTTCTAAATGAAAACTCAGCATAAAAACTTTATCCATGACTTTATACACATCACAGCCTTCACCAAAGGGCTGGCTGCATGCGGTTTCGGGCAGGGCAAGGGCAACTTCCGCTGCATATGTATGTAATTCGGTCATAATTATTTTTCATTTAAAGATGAATACGCCATGAGCTAAAGTCATTATGGATGGATTTCAATCACCGTATCATTATTCACCAATTGCCAAATTTCATCTATATCCATATTGCGCACAGCAATACAGCCCCAAGTCCAATCTTTTTGCGGGAAATAACCCATCAAGTTGGGCAAAACCTTGAGTTGTCTAGCCGTGGCGGAACCATGAATCATGATGTCTCCGCCGGCGGAAACCCCCAGCTGCTGCGCCTTTAGCTGATCTTTCGCATTGGGGTATGAAACGTGAAGTGACTTATAAAAAGCGCTTTGAGGATTGCGCCAATCAATGACATAGCGCCCTTCAGGCGTTTTTCCGTCACCTTCTTGGACTTTGTGGCCTGTAGGCGCAAAACCGAGGCGGATAGAATAGCGGCGAACGATTTTATTCTGATGCTGCAGTACCAGATAGCGCTGACTTTTGTAGACATGAATGCTGTCAATTGGGGTGTTTTGACGAATAGACTGTATTTGTACCGCAGTGAGCGGGGCAGGAAACGAAACTTCACCGGCTGATGTCGGCAGATATTTATTGTATTTGTGATAAACGGCATAGGCTGTAAATAAGCAAATGAGCAATATGCCGGTTAAAATAAAGAGACGCTTTCTGTTCATACTGACTATTTTAATTTGATCCGTCCAAGCGCTATGAATTGGATGGATTGTGGATAATGTCTAAATTATCCACAATTCTGACCTGATTTAGCGATGCATTTGTGGATAAATATTAAGAAGAACAGCTGACCATCACTTCAGGCACATCGCTTGGCAGCGGTCCTAAATCGGCTTCGGTTTCTAGCTCAGGCTGTTGGGTAAATGGCTGACTCAGCAGCGTAAATAAACGCTCGACTTCAGAAAAATCATTACGTTCCGCCAATTCAATGGCTTTCTGCGCCATATGATTGCGCAAAATATACTGCGGGTTGGCTTTTGTCATTTCGGCATCCAGCGCATCAGTATCTTGGTGATCGCGGATAGATTCGTACTGAGTTAAGAATAACTCAAATTGATGGCGGTCTAGGCAGTCATCTTTTATGGCTTCGTATTCTTTATTTTGCAGGCGGATAAAGCTTTGTGTGTAATCCAGCTGTTCAGATTGCAAGATCCGTAAGAACGCCATGGTGCAGTCAAAGCTGTCTTTGTGAAAGCTCGGCAGGCCCATTTTATGTGCCAAGCCCATTTTATAATGTTCTAAGAAAGTCGGCTCATAATGCTCTAGGCATTGCGCCAAATCTTCTTTCCACTGCTCTTTGTCATAACCGGCAGGGCAGAGCGGAATCAGGTTGTTCAGCCATTGCCATAAGTTCCAATGCCCAATGCTCGGCTGCTGCTGATAGGTGTAGCGCCCTTGGTAGTCTGAATGGTTGTTGATCCAGTTCGGACGGAAACGCTCCATAAAGCCATAAGGTCCGAAATCCAAAGTCGAGCCGGTAATGTTCAGATTGTCGGTATTCATGACGCCATGCGCAAAGCCTGCCAGCTGCCACTTGGCAATCATCACGGCAGTACGCTGAATGACTTGCGCGGCAAAAGCCAGTATCGGCTGTTCGGCTTTCAGGCAGCCCGGGTAATGCCATTCAATGCATTTTTGGGTAAATTCAGGCAGCAAATCGCCCTGATATTGATTGATCCATTCAAAATGGCCGAGACGGATATGGCAGTCAGAAGTGCGCAGCATCATCGCGCCCAGCTCTAATTTTTCACGCTGCACGCCTTGTTCAGAACTGGTGAAGCCGACGGCATTGCTGGATGGAATGCCTAAGCTGTTTAAGGCATGGCCCGCCAAATATTCACGGATCACAGAGCGCAAAACAGCGCGGCCATCGCCCATGCGTGAATAAGGCGTAGAGCCTGCGCCTTTAAGATGCAGGTCAATGGTTTGATTGTTTTGATCTAAAATCTGTGCAATCAGCAGTCCGCGGCCATCGCCCAGCTGACCGGCCCATTGCCCGAATTGATGGCCTGCATACACCATGGCCAGCGGTTCAAATTCAGCAAAGGTCTTTTGACCGCTGCAGATTTCAACCCACGACTTTTTATCTTCTTCAGACCACTGCAACTGATCTGCTAGCGCTGTGTTGAAATGGCCCGCCTTAGCGCCTTTTAAAGGTAAAGGCTGCTGATGGTGATACAGTTTGGCCGGAAGTGATGAATAGCGTGAATTGAAGTGCATAGAACAAAAGGGCAAGAGAGCTGTGTATTTTTCAACTATAGCAAAGCTTCAGCCAGGATGCGCTGCAAAATGGTGAATCTGCGCTTAGTCCACAATAAATAAACGCGCGCCGGTTTTGGAATAGGAGCGGTGCGCTTCCGCATTATCTGCCACTTGATAGCTCATGCCCGCTGTTAATGTGAACTGGCGGCCATCTTTCAGTTCTGTCAGCAGTTCACCTTCCAGGCAAAATAAGATGTGGCCTTTGCTGCACCAATGGTCTGCCATATAGCCTGCGGAATATTCCACAATTCTGACCCGGATTGTGCCAAAGCGCTGGGTACGCCAAAGCGCATAGCCGTTGTCACCTTCATAGCGTTCGGTTTCTACTGTGTCCCAGTTGGTTATTCCAAAAGGAATATTGTGCATTTCCATAGCCGTGCGCTTTTTCATATGTTAATCATCATATGTACCTTGAATTTCACACAAAAAAAAGCCCCCATCGGGAGCTTTTTAAACAAATTCAATTTAGTTTGCAGTTTTCTTTTTAAAGTTGCTGACTAAAAGATTCAGGGTTTGACGGTGATGTGAAAGGCGCTGTTCAACCAGCTGGAATTCAACTTTCAGCTTGTCATCCATTTGGTGGATTTTTTCAGCAACTGCAGTTTTCTTCGCCTGAATTTCTTGCTCTTTCAGCTTTGCCCAATCATTCAATGTTTGCGAGAAGGCATCATATTCCTGAGAGATGCGCAGTTTTGCATTTGCCACATCTTCAGAGACATTCAGGCCGTAAATCGCAAGATCCTGTTCAGCGTATTTAAACTTCATCGCCAATTCAGCTTTTTTGATATTGAAGCTAGGAATGCGGCGCAAGTTTTTCGCAAGGCCTAATTTAGAACAGCTCCAAATCAGCCATTTGGTTGGGTCGTACTGCCACCATTTCACACCATTGCGGTAGTCATACTGGAAGATGTGATGATAGTTGTGATAACCCTCACCCCAAGTCGCAATGGCCAATACAAAATTGTCGCGCGCCGTGTTTTCGTCAGTATATGGACGCGAACCCCACATGTGGCATAGCGAGTTGATGAAGAACGTCACGTGATGGCTCAGGATCAGGCGCATTAAACCGCCCAAAAGCAAGACGCCCCACATATCGCCGACAGCCCAGCCGATCGGCAATAAAATGCCTGCATGCACGGCAATCACCAGCGGCACATAGTACTTGTCTTGGAACATCACTAATTTATTGTTTAATAAATCGGGTGCATTTTTATAGTTGGACGCGCCAGATGGATAGTCGCGGAGCATCCAGCCAATATGTGCAAACCAGAAGCCGCGGTTAATTGAATACGGGTCCTGCTCAACATCATCGACATGGCGGTGATGCGTGCGGTGGCCTGAAGCCCAGAACAGAATGCTGTTTTGAACGGCGAAAGTGCCCATAATCATTAAAATAATCTGCAAAGGCAAGGTCGCTTCATATGCGCGGTGCGCCCATAAGCGGTGGTAGCCTGCGGTGATGCCCAAACTGCTGACGCCCAGCAATACGAACATGCTGATCCAGGCAGCTAAGCTGAAATCATGATGGTAGGCATACAATGGAATTGCAATAACTGCGACGATTGGCAAAAATATCAATGCGAAGACAGCAATCCAGTTGACTGGGGCTTTGGGTAGGGGAGCGGTCATCTCCAGCAGTACTCCTAGAAGCTTTGGGAGGCTTAAATAGAAAATAACCCATATTGTTTTTATGGATTAAGGCCACGGCATAATAGCATGTGCTAAAAGCGGTTCACAGTAGTTATTGTACAGGTGTATTGTACTAAACAGTAACAGAATAAAACCGGCAATTTATTGATTTTATCGAAGGTTAAAACATGTTCATAACAGTTGTTCGATGCTGCAGTGAAAAGAAGAAAAAATATACTCAAAAAAGTGGATTGGCGGTCATGTTTATGTGCGCTGTTTTGCTGAGCGCTTGTCAAAATTCAGGGCAAAAAACAGCATCAGTCACAAAAGGAGATCCTCAATCCGCAGTACACCCCTTGCAGCTGATGCGCAGCATGGATGGAGTACAGGACGTGCATTGGGAACTTACGCAAATACAAGGTGAAAAAGCTCAGTTTTTTTACAGCCAGCCATACCTGCTTTTTAATACCCAGCTCAAGCAAGTGCAGGGTAATACAGGATGTAATGCGCTGTCAGGGAGCTATGAAATGAATGTGCCGATGCAGACCTTGAATATTCAAGCGCGCGCAGGCCATATGAGCTGTGAACATGCGTTGGCGCAAGAAGCGGTATTGATGGATATATTAGGGCAGGCGGTGAATTTTCAAGTCAGCGGCAATCGGCTGACGCTCCGCAATGAAAGCGGTCAAGTTCTGCTGCAAGGCAAAAAAAGATAGTTGACATCCAGCATGCAAAAGCCTGATCAGTCAGCAGGACTTTTCCATGGCCGGCCTTTTTAGAAGGATTCAGCTGAAATACTGAAGCATCAGTTTTGGAAAGTCTGTGATCAGCCCATCAATGCCTAAATCGCGCAGCTGTTTGGCGCGTTCTAGGTCATTCACTGTCCATACGCTAATAGTTAACTGGGCCTGCTGCGTTGCTTGAATGATTTGATCCGATGCGAGCTGATTCATCCAGCCGATTTGACCGCAGCCGAGTTGCAGCGCCTGCTCGATGGCTTTTTCCTGAATATCCTCTTCAATCAGCAAGCCGCGTTTGAAATTGGAGTCAATCTGCTGCAAGGCTTGATGGATTTTCAGGTCAAAACTGGTAATGACTGCGGTGTTTTCAAAGCCTTTCAGCTGCTGTTCCAGCGCCAGCACTAATTTTTCTGCATCTGCCATAGTTTCAACGGCTTTGACTTCAACTTCCAAATGCTTGAAGTCCTGCATAATGTGCAGGCTTTGGCGCAGAGTCGGGGTGATTTGCCTGTCCCAGTCCATCCAGATGTGCGCTTGGTTATACGGCTCCAGTTCAGTGCTGGCACAGTCATAGAGGTTTTTGTCGATTCCGGTTGTCCGCAGGAAATTATCATCATGCATGACTACAAGTTCGCCGTCTTTAAGCTGGCGGACATCAAATTCAACGCTACGGATGCCGAGGTCATGAATGTATTGGAAACCGCCTAAGGTGTTTTCTGGGGCTTCGCCGCGCGCGCCACGGTGTCCGATGATTTGCATGATAATTTTTCCTGTTATGTCACTGCTGCTGATTGTAGCGCTAAAGAAATGAGAGTCAAAAGTTGTCACGTTGACATTGGATTGGTGAAAGTACCATCCGTCATTATTCAGGGCAGGACTATGAATTCAAAAAGATTTAAGCAAGATATTTCTTTGTACTTTCATAGCCTTGATATTCGGTGAAAAGTTAAATTTCTTTGTGCAGGTGATCACTTGCTTTTCAGCGATGAAAAGTAACAAAAATCTTTTGTTGGGTAAGAGGTTCATCCCTGAAACCTTTACCTAGCGGCGGCATCCATGCCGCCTTACGCCAATCAGACATCATCCAATCCGCAAGTTTTATTAGGGATTGAACGGTTAAGTTTTAAAAACTTAAATCGTGTCGTTAATATTTTTTTGCCACAGCACTTCAGAACCGCCTTCAGCGCGCTGCAACGTGCGTGACGCCACAAATAGCCAGTCAGACAGCCGGTTGAGCAGCTGCAATGACGGCGCTTGAATGTTTTGATCGCGGCTATGCACAGACATCAGGCTTCGTTCTGCACGCCGGCAGACTGAACGGGCTTGATGGGCATAACTGCATGACAATGTGCCCGCAGGAAGAATGAAGTCTTTCAGCATTGGCAGGGCTTCATTCATGCGGTCAATCTCATTTTCCAAAAACTCAATTGCAACAGGCTGTACTAAATGAAAGTTTGGAATGCAGACTTCACCGCCCAGATCAAACAGCCAATGCTGAATCAAGCTTAAAGACTTGTCCCAAGCGGCTTTATCTTCAATCGCGCTCAGCGCAATGTGTGAACGTAAAATCCCAATGCATGAATTCAGTTCATCGACATCGCCGAGTGCATTAATGCGCAAATCATCTTTGGCAACACGCGAACCATCGCCCAAACCTGTTGTACCAGAGTCGCCGGTGCGGGTGTAAATTTTACTTAAACGGTGTCCCATTTTAATTTTCCATTGCAATATAAAAGGTGAAGATACGGGGGAATTTAGTATTTAACGGTTAAGCCAACGGAGGCCAGCCGGCCGCCATTCAGATAAAACTTGCCGTCATAATTGCCGGCGGACGCGGTTTTATATTGAACGTCGCCGACGTTCTGAATATTGGCAAAGAAGCGCAGCTGTTCATTGGGCTGGTAATAGCTGTTGAAATCAATCTGCGCATGTCCAGGAATCACATCATCGTCATAGTTGCTGCTGTCTGAATGGCTATTCGCAGTGAGCGTTGTTGACAGCCCGTAATGTTCATCGGCCCAGCCTGCCGACACTGCCAGTTTTTGACGCGGGCGGCGGCTCAAATCTAAACCTGTTCTATCATTTTTTGCTTGGTTATAGCTATAACCGGCTTTGGCAAAAAGTGCGTCATTGGCCCAGTTCACATAGATTTCTGCACCCTGAATGGTGGCTGCCTCAATATTGGCAAACTTCCAGTTATTGTTGGGGTCAGAATCGATAAGGTTATCAATTTCTGTTCTGTAGAGAGACAGGCCGCTTTTCAGTTGCGGCGTGAGTTGCAGGTCTATGCCCATTTCATAGGACTGGCTTTCTTCAGGTTTTAAGCCGGGGTTTGCATAGTCGCCATAATATAAGTCATTCATGGTTGGCGCTTTAAATGCCGTTCCGACATTGGCATAGCTGCTAAACAGCGGTGTGAAAAAATAACGCGCTGCAAGTTGTCCGACCGTGTGTTGACCATATTTTTCATGATCCTCAAGACGAATGCCCGCCTGTGCTTTTAATTTATCGGTTTGATACTGATGCTGCAGGTAATAACCCGTGCTGTTTAAGTCTTGATGAAAAGACTCTGCGGTTTTTAGCGTTGATGTTTCAAGCTGCCGATGGGTGATCCCTGCAATGATATTTTGCGCCGCTGACATTTGCTGTTTTGCGGTCAGTTCATATTCAGTGGATTCATAATCGGTCCGTTCAAAGCTTTTGAGCTGTTCCAGCTCATCTTTAAAATAAGATATGCGGGCATTCAGGGTGAGCTGGTCTGTCGGGCTGAAGCGTGATTTCAAGGTTGCAATTTGATTCTTAAAATCTTGCGATTTGTGCTCATATTGCATCGAACTCCAGCTGTATTGCTCATATTGGGCATTGCCTTGGTTTTCTGAGTAATCCAATGAAGTGCCAAAACGCGCCGCTTCATAGCCGAATTTGGCAGACACGCCTTTTTGATCAAAGCTTGAAGCTGCAGCATTTTCATGTTCATGAATTGCTGTGCCGTCAGTTTCTAAGCGCTGCCCGCGGACTTCCGCATAAAAGCCGTGATCAGCCAGGTCTGCCCCGACAATGCTTTTATAAGTTTGATTTTCACCTATTTCAGCACTGATAAAAGCGGCATTTTTTTCGGGGGTTTTGCTGATAATCTGCACCACACCGCCAATCGCATTGCTGCCATACAGTACCGAAGCTGGGCCTTTTAAAACCTCAATCTGCTTAATGTCAGTGGTATCAATAAAGTTGTTTGGCGCTAAGCCGCTGGCATCATTATTTAAACGGACACCGTCACGCAATACTAAAGTGTGGTCAGACTCTGTGCCGCGTAAAAAAAATGAAGCTTGCTGTCCATAGCCGCCCAGCTGCACCATATTGATAGAGGCGTCACTCATCAATAAATGCGGAAATGATGCGATAGGCGACTGTTCAATCAGGGGTTCATCAATAATTGAAATGCGTGCCGGAACATCTTCCAGCTTTTCTTCAGAACGTGTTGCGGTGACTACAATGGTCTCTAAAGTGGCGGATTGGATATTTGCGGCTTGCGTATAGGCAGAAAAAGCCAGCACAGCAGCAATACCGGCTGCAAGTGCTGTGGGCTGAGAATAGAAAGTCATGCAATGCTCCATGCATTTACCCCACGTAAATGATTGAGTGACAGAACACAGTATGCAGGTATCGGACTGGCAAGATAAGGCTTGCTCACCGTTGCGGGGGCAGTGTGGTTGAAACTTCCCATGCCAACTGTTGTGAATGGCTTAAGTATAGTGAACTCAATGCAGAGCGACAATCGCATCCATCAGGCTTTATTGAATATTCACTTGACTTGCTGCGGAGCAGAAACTAATCTGCCTGCGCTTCAGGTGCTTCTGTCAAAGAAGTGAAACTGGGAAGTTAGTAAAAGCAATTTAATCCGTTGTTTTTTGAGCTGACACTGCCCCCGCAACGGTGAATAGGGTTTTCTATATAGAATTAGCCCTTAAGTCCGGAGACCGGCCTGCTGCACACCTACACATAATGCGGCGGGCATTATAGCGGGATTGCATGTCTGCGCCTTTTCTATACGGCCAAGCCGATTGCTTACCCTGATCCGCCTTGCGTTATTTACTTTAACACTCGCACGGGCGGTGCGATCGGGGAATACACTATGCATTCTATTTCTAAGGCCTTTTTCGGGGCTGTTTTTGTTTTATCTCCACTTTCTGCGGCCATGGCAGAAAATGCTTATCAGCTTCCAGTCATTACCAATACGGTAGCGAACCTTGTAGAGCAGGACTCACAAAAAACTTTAGCGGCTGTAACGGTGATTGACCGTGCAGAAATTGAACGCAAGCAGTTTCATTCTGTAGAAGAACTGTTAAGTACTCTTCCAGGGGTATCAATGAAGAACAATGGGGGTGCGGGTAAAGTAACCTCCATTAGTTTGCGTGGCACGAATGCCAATGCGGTTCTCGTATTAGTGGACGGTCAAAAAATTGGTTCGGCAACTACAGGCCAAACAGCATTTCAATTTTTGCCGATTGATCAGATTGAACGTATCGAAGTTGTGCGCGGGCCCCGCTCAAGCTTATATGGCTCAGAAGCGATTGGCGGTGTCATTAAAATTTTTACCCGTAAAGATAGTGAAAATGGGGTGAAGCCTTTTGCTTCATTGACTTATGGATCACATGAAACCTATGATGCAAATGCCGGCATCAATATCAAAACAGATAAAAGCTGGACAACATTAAGCGTAGCTGGCGCACATACCAAAGGAATTGATGCGACAGATATGCGAACTGAGCCAGATCGAGATGGATATAAAAATTATTCAGTTTCGATCAATACCGGCTATCAGTTCACAGAGCGGCTTGCTGTTGATGCCAATCTTTTACATGTTGATGGCACCACTGAGTATGACAATAGCTACTCGATTAATCCTGAACAAAAAATTCAGCAGAATATATACGGTCTTGGCGCTGTTTATGACGTAAATAATCTTTGGAAAACTCAGCTGAAAATAGGCCGTGCCGAAGATAAAGAAGATACTCGAAGCGATAAAAAATCACAGTCTGTTTATAATACTGCTAGAGACTCTTTATCATGGTTGAATACATTAAACTTTAATGAAAATAATACATTACTGCTTGGGTATGATTATCTGAATGATGAAATTAAAGGTTCAGGCGTTAAGTCTTATGTGAACAATGCGCGTGATAATCATGGTTATTTTGCGCAGTATCTTGGTAATTTCAGTCAAGTTGAATTGCAAACTGCACTTCGTGTAGATGATAACGAGCAATTCGGAACACACACAACAGGAAACGCAACCCTTGGTTATCATTTTGATCAAGTCCTAACATATATAAGTTATGGCACCGCTTTTAAAGCGCCAACTTTTAATGATTTATACAGCCCTTATGGCGGTGTACTGAATTTAAAGCCGGAACAGTCGGAGAATTATGAAATTGGCTTAAAAGGGCAATTAACGACATTTGATTGGGAACTGAATGGTTTCTATAATGAAATTGACGATCTGATCGTTTGGCGTCCTGATGCGCCCGGTTCTTACAGTTGGTATGCAAGTCAAATTGATAAAGCACGCATTCGAGGTGTTGAATTAAGCCTTGGTCAAACCTTGCAAAACTGGAAATGGAATGTGAACTATACATACCAAGATCCAGAAAACCGAAGTGAAGACGCGGCAAAAGGTAAACAGATTAATTATCGCGCTAAGCAGCTATTCAATGCCTCTGCTGACTATACAATGGACAAATGGACAGTAGGCGGTTCTGTGCATGCAGAAGATAAACGTTTTGTTGATACTGATGGTTTAAATACCTCTTCATTGCCAAGTTTTGCAACAGCGGATACGCGTGTCACTTACCAAGCAACGCCTGAATTTAGTGTTCAGGCGAAACTTGCGAATATGTTTGATAAGCAATATCAAACGTCTGAAGGCTACAACCAAGACGGCCGCACGGCTTGGGTCACTTTGCGCTATGCAATGAAATAATCTTAAAAGCTAATCTTCAAACTAAAAAGCCCTGATTGATCAGGGCTTTTTAAATTCCGCGTGAATGATGCTGAAAATGCACGCAAATCTAAAAAATTGCATTACAATGATTCGCCTTCATATTCATAGATAGGCTATGAATGAGGCGGAGTTAGAGCCACAACACTATGCGAACCCGTGCTAAAATTTGCGGAATTACACGCATTCAGGACATTCAGTCTGCCGTCAATGCAGGCGCAGATGCGATCGGATTTGTATTTTTTCCGCCAAGTCCCCGCAGTGTGAGCACAGCGCAAGCCAAACAATTGATTCAGCATGTGCCTGCTTATGTGCAGACAGTCGGTTTATTTGTAAATGCATCGGCCGATGAAATTTTGCAAATCTTAAAAGACGTTCCGCTTGATATTCTGCAGTTTCATGGTGATGAAACGCCAGAACAATGCCAGCGCATCGCTGCACAGGCAGGTCGCCGCTGGTACAAAGCCATTCAGGTTAAACCAGACTTAGATGTGATTGCAGAAATTCAGAATTATCAGGCAGCAGGCGCAAGCGCCGTACTTTTAGATGCTTGGCATCCCGAGCTAAAAGGCGGTACAGGGCACAGTTTTGATTGGGCTCAATTTCCCAAACTGGATATTCCTTTAATTTTGGCAGGCGGCTTAAAACCTGAAAATATTGAAGATGCGATTCGCACCACAGGCGCTTATGCAGTCGATGTCAGCGGCGGGGTAGAATCAAGCAAAGGTATGAAAGACCAACAACTCATAGAACGCTTTATGCAAGGAGTCCATCGTGGATCAGCAAAATAAGATTGACTATACCCAATTCCCTGACGCACAAGGGCATTTCGGTATTCATGGCGGGCGTTTTGTGTCAGAAACTCTAATGGCAGCACTTGAGGACTTAGAAAAACTCTATTTCCGCATGAAAGATGATGCACAGTTTTTGGCAGAATTCGACCGTGACTTGGCGTATTACGTCGGTCGTCCTAGTCCTTTATATTATGCTGAGCGATGGTCGAAAGAGTTAGGCGGTGCGCAAATTTACTTAAAACGTGAAGACTTGAACCATACCGGCTCACATAAGGTGAATAACACCATTGGTCAGGCTTTACTTGCAAAACTTTCAGGTAAAAAGCGCATTATTGCAGAAACTGGCGCAGGCCAGCACGGTGTGGCAACGGCTACGATTGCTGCGCGTTTAGGTCTTGAGTGTGTGGTATTCATGGGCGCAGAAGACGTGAAGCGTCAAGCCATGAACGTCTATCGTATGCGTCTATTGGGTGCAACTGTTGTACCGGTAGAAAGCGGTTCAAAAACATTGAAAGATGCCATGAACGAAGCCATGCGTGACTGGGTCACCAATGTCGATAGCACGTATTATGTGATTGGTACAGTTGCAGGTCCGCATCCATATCCGCAGCTTGTTCGTGATTTCCAATCGATTATTGGCCGTGAAGCGCGCAAACAAATTCAAGAACAGGCAGGCCGTCTTCCAGATGCTCTTGTTGCATGTGTCGGCGGCGGCTCAAATGCGATGGGCTTGTTCTATCCATTCTTGAATGATGAGTCTGTGCAAATGTACGGTGTTGAAGCTGCAGGCTATGGCATTGAAACTGGCAAGCACTCTGCGCCATTGAATGCAGGTCATGTCGGTGTATTACATGGCAACCGTACGTATTTGATGTCGGATGAGCAAGGCCAGATCATTGAAACTCATTCAATTTCTGCCGGTCTGGACTACCCAGGCGTAGGCCCAGAGCATAGCTTCTTAAAAGACATGCACCGCGTAAACTATGTGCCAATCAATGACAACGAAGCGCTTCAGGGCTTCCGTGATTTGACTCATATTGAAGGGATTATTCCTGCGCTGGAAAGCTCACATGCCATGGCATACGTGACTAAGCTTGCGCCAACCATGGACAAAGACCAAATCATTATTGCGACGGTTTCTGGCCGCGGCGATAAAGACTTGATGACCGTTGCCCGCATTGATGGCGTGGAAATGGTTGAGATGTAAGGAATCTCCCCCAACCCCTCTTTATGAAAGAGGGGGAAGCCTTCTCCTTATAGGAGATGAGAATCTCAGAATATATTCTGAGTTCGCAAGGGATAGGTTACTAGCTCAGAAAAAAATAAAATCGCGCAGAAGCATTTCCGCGCGATTTTTTTGTTATGTACAGAGTTTCGATTTTAAAAATTAGAACTGAAAAAGTTGCAAATTAATAAAGTTGTTTGATGGGGGGAGAGGCCGTTTGCAATTGTTTGAGGCAGACTGTTAGTTGAAAGATACTGTTTCTGCGATATAGTGGGCGGGCTGACAGTATGTGCCGAGTTTTGTAAACGGGAATGCCTTTGGTTACTTTGGGCGAAACCAAAGTAACATGACGAGCTCCACAAATAAGAAGTACAAACTGTAAGACTCTGTCATGTACATTTTAATTTGAAAAAGGAGTAGAACATGCCCAGCCTATTTGTCGTCATGCTTGGCGGCCGCCATGCGCGTGCAAACACTGAAGTGCATGATGTTGTGCTTGCTGTAGGAGAAACGCTGGAAGAGGTCTATCCGCAACTCAGAAAGGCTTGGTTTGGCGAGGAAAAAGGCTTGCATATTGATGCATGGGCGCAAATTCATGGCGTGGTATCTGAAGGCAAGCGCTATCAAATCCAGTTTAGTGATGCACAGGCTCATCCAGAAAATGAAAAATTGTGGCTGATTAACTTAGGCGGTTACATACCGCAAGAATTTGGCGAACTGCACCGCTATGTTTTGGTTGCCGCTAAAACTGCAGCTGAGGCCAAACTGCAAGGGAAATTGCATTTTGCTTCTGCTTGGCAAAAACAGCATACAGACCGAGTGCTGGATGTGGATGACTGCATTGCCATTGATTATGTGCATGGCCGTTATGTTCATCTGCTTGAAGGCGGTTTTGATGAAGGCCATTGGGAAAATACGTATTTGACCATTGGTGAGTGATGCCGCGCCGCGTGGAATAAAGGAAGCGGATAAAGTTTTTTGCATCTTAAAAATGGCAGCATTGAGTCAGCGGCAGCAAAATTTTTGTGAAATTTTATGCAAATTAGATGTATGGAACTGTTCTGCTCAAAAATTATAGGCATAATAAGTATAAGGATTTTCAGACAAATTTATTCCACGGATAAGAATAAATGGATTTAATACAGCCCAATGGCCAGCCCAATTATGGCCGGTTCAGCGCTTTGCCTCAGCATATTGATTTGAATCAATATATTTATAAAAACCCTTATGGGAAAGTCCTAACGGGTTGGCGTAAGCGATTAAAATATAAAAAATTTAAATTTTGCTGTATTCAGCATGAGCATTACACCATTGGTTTGGCAATTGCAGACATCGCATGGGCAGGACATGGTTTTGTGTATGTCTATGACCACCTAAAAAATGAAGTCATAGAATGGAATGCAATTAATTTGCTCGCAGCCAATACCGTGCTGGATGAACAGCCCTTATACAATCAAAGCCATTTCAGCAAGTCAGGCATGCAGCTGGATATTCAGCATGCCAATGGCGTGCGCTATATTCAGGTCAGCAAGCATGGCGAGCTGCAGCTCAGCGCGCGTATTTTCTGCGCCGGCACAGATCCGCTCAGCCTGTGCAGCCCAACGGGCATTAATGGCTGGACCTATACCCAGAAGCTCACCACTTTGGGCTGTGAGGGTTTCTTTAAAAATAAGCGCGGCAATATCATTCAATTTAATGAGCGGACTTTTGCATCCTTAGATGACACTTGCGGCTTTTTGCGCCCTGAAACCGCTTGGTTTTGGCTGTCTTGCAATTTTTGGGACACTGAAAATAATCGAATTGGTTTGAACTTGGCATCCGGTGTGAATGAAAGCTTTGGCAATGAAAATTGCTTATGGGTCAATGGGGTATTGTATCCAGTTGCAGACGTTCTATTTCAGCAGCAAGATGACAATCAATGGATCATTCGTTCACTGGACAATAAGTTGAATTTAATGATATCGACCGGCTGGCGCCGTTATGAAAATTTAAACTTACGCTTGGTGGGCAGTCAGTTCAGCCAGTGGCAGGCCAAGGTCAGCGGAACAATTGAGCAAGACAATAAAGAAATTGTGCTCTTGAATGAATATGGATTATTAGAACAGCACTACGCCAAATGGTAGTGAATAAAAAAGCCGTATCGCAATCTGCAATACGGCTTTTTGAAACGAGTGATGCATCTTAAATGAAATAGCCTACTTGGCGGCTTGCCAAAAGGCTTCACCCGCCTGAATCGGGTCACCTGTGGCTGCAAGGGTTTTCACCCAAACATCGTATTGCGCAATAATAGGGTGTTGATTGGGGTGGAAATTTGGATGAAACCAATCCCAGTATTGTCCACGCATACGTGACAAAATTCCTTTTTTACCAAAGAACCAAGGCAAGCCTTTCAGGTTCATTTGCAGGCGTTCACGCAAATTAAAGCCATCATGTTTCAGCATAATATTGGTGCGGTAAAGGGTGAAGCTAAACATCATAAACGTGGTAAACGCTAAGGCAAATTTACGGGTCAATTCAGGCACGTTGCCCACTTGCTTCATGACATCAAAAGCCACATCACGGTGCTCCATTTCTTCTATGGCATGCCAGGCAAATAATGCGCGCGCATAGGGGTGGGCATCCTGCAAGGTGTTTTTTTGGCTAAAGAAGGTTTCTGCCATCAGTGCTGTTAAGTGTTCAGCGGCTGCAGTCATAGCAATATTGTATTGGGCAGAGCGGTGCTTCAGCTCAAATTTAAAGATTTTATTTAAACGCCGAATAAACGCATCGACAGGCATGCCTTGCGCTTTCATCACCTGATTCATTTTGTCATGGGCGATGCCGTGCTGGGCTTCTTGACGAATAAAATCAGCCACGCGCTGCTGTAAATCCGCATTGGTAATTTGGTCGCGGAATAAACGCACGCATTCAATAAAATAACGCTCACCATCTGGGAAGGTCAGGCTCAGCGCGTCAAACATGCGGGTAATGAACGGGTCGCCGCCAAACCAGAAGCGCGGCACTTCATCCAGCTTAAAATTCAGCTGGGTGCGTACGACTGGATTGATCTGGGGGTATTGAACATGGGCATTCATTTTATTTTTACTTCAATTGCCGGTGATGTTTGCAGTATGTCTAAGATTGAAGCAAATGTTTTGACAGTTATTGCCAATTTTTATACATTTAACGCCAAGGTGAAAATGATAAATGTCAAATTATCTACGGCAAAATGATGGAAAAGAGGTGCGTGATGCAAGAGCTTCAGATTCCCAATGGTTATTTTCAGCTTTGGCGCATGCATATGGCGGAATTGAAGATGGATGATGCGCATCTGGATTTTCTAGCGCCGTATCAGCAGCAGCTGAACCATGTCCTGTCTTTGCCGATTGATTCGCAATCGCCGCATTCTTTTTTTTCTGCGGTGATGGAGCTGACCCGGCAGCATCTAGACTGCCCGCAGCTGATTTTTGAAATGGCGAAGTTCATCCGCGCGGAACATTTTGGGGTGCTGGGTTATATGGCCAGCCGCAGCGACAGTGTAGCGGAGGCGCTGCAGCATATTATGCGTTTCAGCCGTTTAGTCATTGATGGCGCCGCAGTTATCCCAATGCAGCTGCAGTCCCAAGGCAAGGAAATCTATTTATATTGGCCGCTGCATGATGACCGATATGCGCTGGTAAATGAGCTGACGACGGCCTGTATGGCGCGGTTAGCCAAGCAGATTTTTCCGGCATCTCTGCAATTGCTCAAGATTCAGTTTGCCCATGCGCCGCAAATGGCCCGATACCATTATGAAAAGTTTTTTGGCTGCAGCGTTGAGTTTGGGCATGCAAAGTATTCCTTTGTCATCAGTTCGGACAGCTTGGATTTAAAATCTGAATTGGCAGATCCTTCACTGAAGCAGCTGCTGCTGAAGCAGGCGGAAGAGGCAATTGCATCCAAGCCGCATTTTGAAAATATCGTGCCGCAGATCCATGTGCATGTGGCGGAATACCTGCGCCTGAATGCGCAAGCGCCAAAAATTGAAAGCATTGCAGAAGAACTGCATCTATCCGTCCGCACGATGCAGCGTCAGCTGAATGGGCAGAACACTTCGTTTAAGCAGGTGCTGGATGCAGAACGGATGAAGCGCTGTGAGCAGCTGCTGCAGCAAAACACGCCTATAGCTCAAATTGCGCTGCAGCTGGGGTATTCAGATCAGTCGGCCTTGGCCAGGGCGTATAAAGCCTCAACAAGGCAAACATTAATGCAGCGCAAGAAGCGGCTGAAACCGCAGCCCTAATTGAGCCAGCTGCATTCTGCTGGCGGGATGAATGGCAGGAGCCTGTCTTTTAGCGCTAGAGTTTTGCTGCGCTTAAGCGGGGATAGCGCAAGAGAATTGACAAAATGGCGCAGATGGCCAGCACCCAGCAGTAATAGATGCTGCCAAGCAGTTCAACCGGCGAAATTTTAGCAATGGAGCAGGCCAGCAGCAATTGCGCGCTATAGGGAATCAAGCCCTGAATGACGCAGGAAAAAATATCCATCAGCGCAGCTGCGCGTTTCGGATCGACACCGTATTCTTTTGCCACTTCACGCGCCATATCCCCGGATAAAATAATGGCCACGGTATTATTGGCGACAAATAAATTAGAGAAAATCACCAGGCAGCTGATGCCAATCTCGCCGGCGCGCTGCGCGCTGGCTTTAAACAGGCTGGTTAAGCGGTAAATGCGCTGAATCAGCCACTGCAGGCCGCCCTCGCGCTGCATAATGGCAGAGAGGCCGCCAAGCAGCATTGACAGCAGCGCGACTTCAAACATGCTGACAAAGCCGTCATATATGGCATTGTTCAATTGCAGCAGGCTGAATTCCTGCTGAGCGCTTAAGCCGATCAATCCTGAAAGTATAATGCCAATGCTTAATACCGCCAGAACATGGAGGCGGCTGAATGCCAAAATGAAAACCGCAAGGTAGGGCAAAATCAGCCAGGCATTATATGCCTTGTATTCGATGGCTTGGGAGTCATGGCTGATCAGTATGTAGATCAGCAGGCTGACGATTGATGCCGGAACAGCAATCCACACATTCACACGGAATTTATCACGCAGCTGCACTTTCAAGCTGCTGGTGGCGGCAATGGTGGTATCGGAAATCATCGAAAGATTGTCGCCAAACATGGCGCCGCCAACCACTGCGCCAATGGCGTAAACCGCTTCAATATCGGTGGCTTGGGTAAAGCCGAAGGCAATTGGGGCGCAGGCGGCGATGGTTCCCATAGACGTGCCCATCGCTGTAGCGATAAAAGCAGAAATCACAAACAGCATCGGCAGCACATAGGCAGGCGGAATAATGGACAGGCCCAGCTGCACCGTGGCATCGACACTGCCAATCGCGCTGCTGACGCTGGCAAATGCCCCAGCCAGCATGAAGACCATGAACATTAAAATCAGATTCGGGTGGCTTGCGCCTTTCAGGAAGGTATCAATGCCGCTGTTGAGCGGGCCTTTATACATCAGCACCGCTAAAATAACGGCAGGCAGGGCGGCAATCGGGGCTTTGACTTGATAAAAGGCAAACTCGGTGCCAATGATGGAATGGTAAATACCGCTGCCTAAAAAAATGGCTAAAAATACAATAAGCGGCAGCAGCGCATAGGCGTTTGCCTGCGCTTTTGCTTGGGTGTTGAAGGTCATAGAAGATAAAAAGTAAAACAGTGCGCATAGTATAAAGCAGGTTTTGCAATTTCCAAAAACGGTAAATGTAAATGCTAAACCTGTTATTTATATCAGTTTTTCATCTATAAAATTAAGAATATCCAAATACTTAACGTTTTGTAATTGAGTGAAATTAGGCATCTTTGATCATTGTGCAAAAAGCTGAAATATCCGTAAATGTTGCTTTCGGATTGTTCTGGAAGTTTTGCAGACTGTACAAATGCCGGCAGAAACGCTCGCACCCTGTTCATTGAGTGAAAAATAGCGTTACAATGCAGTGTCTTGTATTTTTACAAAGCCAACTCGTTTTGAACCATTCAAGGAAAGTATAGCCCTATGTCACGTTTAGCCGCACGTTTTGAAACACTTAAATCTCAGCAGCGTAAAGCGCTGGTTTCTTATGTCATGGCTGGTGACCCGCATCCGCAAGTAACTGTTCCATTGCTACACGGCATGGTTGAAGCGGGCGTGGATGTGATTGAAATAGGCTTGCCGTTTTCTGATCCAATGGCAGACGGCCCAGTGATTGCGCTGGCTGCTGAACGCGCGTTGGCAGGCGGCACGAATACCCTTGATGCTTTGGATATGGTGAAAGAGTTCCGTCAAAAAGACACAGAAACACCTGTGGTTTTAATGGGCTACTTAAACCCTGTTGAAGTGATTGGTTACGAAAAGTTTGTGGCTTATGCCAATGACTGCGGTGTAGATGGCGTTCTTTTAGTGGATTTGCCGCCGGAAGAAGCAAAAGATTTAGATGCAGTGCTGCAGAAATACGGCATGGATCAGATCTTCCTGCTGGCGCCAACGTCTACAGATGAACGCATTCAGCATGTGGTGAAGCAGGCCAGCGGCTTTATTTACTATGTTTCCCTGAAAGGGGTGACAGGCGCTGCGACTTTAGATGTGGCAGAAGCTGCCAGCCGCATTCAGAAAATCAAATCGTATACCAATGTTCCAGTTGGTGTTGGTTTTGGTATCAGCGACGCTGCATCTGCTAAAGCCATGGGTGTGGCTGCAGATGCCGTGATTGTCGGCAGCGCCTTTGTTAAACAGTTTGCAAACCTAGCCCCAGAACAAGCCGTTACAGCAACGGTGAATAAAGTTAAGGAGCTTCGAGCCGCGCTCGATGAGTTAGTATGAGTCAAGACGTGAAATCAGGGAAAATTCTAAACCCGTCTACACCGTGGACGGACCGCACTGTGCCAGGCATCCATATGCCCGATGAACAGCAGGCGCTTAAAGCCACTTTTACAGAGCCGACTATTGAATGCCCTGAGTGCCATGCTTTAGTGACCCGTACAGCAATGTCGTTCAATGCTTATGTTTGCCCGCAATGCGATGAACATCTGCGCATGAAAGCGCGTGACCGCTTAAATTGGTTCTTTGACCAAGTGCAAAATGAATTGGGTCAGGAATTTAAAGCCAAAGATCCACTGAAATTTGTTGACAGCAAGCCATACCCAGAGCGTATGACTGAAGCGCAAAAGAAAACCGGCGAAACTGAAGCATTGGTGGTCATGCAAGGCGTGCTAAAAGGCATTCCTTTAATTGCTTGCGCTTTTGAATTTGATTTCATGGGCGGCTCAATGGGTTCAGTGGTTGGCGACCGTTTTGTACAGGCGGCGGAACGCGCCATTGAACAGAAACAGCCGTTAATCTGTTTCGCTGCATCGGGCGGCGCGCGCATGCAGGAAGGCATGCTGTCCCTGATGCAAATGGCGCGCACTTCAGCCGCGATTCAGCGCATGAAAGAAGCAGGCTTACCCTATGTTGTGGTGCTGACCCATCCTGTATATGGCGGCGTCACAGCATCTTTAGCTATGCTGGGCGATGTGCATATTGCTGAACCTAAAGCCATGATCGGCTTTGCCGGCAAGCGCGTGATTGAACAGACTGTGCGTGAAAAACTGGAAGAACCGTTCCAGCGCGCAGAATACCTGCTTGATCATGGCGTAATCGATCAAATTGTTCACCGTCACGCATTACGTGATACTGTATACCGCATTATCAGTAAATTGATGAACTTGACTTGAACACAGCGCCTCTTGCAACCGATTCTTTAAACACATGGCTCGATTATTGGAGCCATGTTCATGTTACGGGTATTGATTTAGGCTTAGAGCGCGTGATTCCCGTGGCAGAAGCACTGGGGGTTACACGTCCGGAGGCCAAAGTATTTACCGTAGCCGGAACCAATGGCAAGGGGTCTACCACCACCGCGTTGGCTGCCATTCTAAATGCGCAAGGCTATAAAGTGGGGCTGTACCAGTCCCCGCATATTTACCGCTTTAATGAACGGGTAAAGCTGCAGGGAATGGAAGTCAGCGATCAAATGCTGATAGAGGCTTTTGTAGCTGTCGATCAGGCGCGCCGTGACTGTGATTTATCATTATCTTTTTTTGAAGCCACGACCTTAGCGGCTTTTGTCATTTTTAAAGCGCAGCAGTGCGATGTTTGGGTGCTGGAAGTCGGTTTAGGCGGCCGTCTGGATGTGGTGAATGTCATTGATCCGGATGTTGCGGTCATTACCAATATTGGTTTAGACCATACCGACTGGCTGGGCGATACCATTGAAAAAATCGCTTTTGAAAAAGCCGGCATTATCCGTCCGAATATCCCCGTGGTTTTTGGCGGTCAGCAGGACTTGCCGCACGCCATCCAAAATAAAGCCAATGCTTGCCAAGCTCAGCTGCATGCAGTCAACCGCGATTATTTTTATCAATTTGCAGAAGATGGCCAGTCTTGGCTGTTTGCATCTGCAGGCACGACTTTGAAATTGCCAATCGGCAGTTTAGCCTTAGAAAATATCTCTACCGCGGCCGCGGCGGTTCTGCTCAGCGGATTGACGGTATCGCAGTCAGCAATGGATCAGGGCATTATCGATGCCAAGCTGCAAGGCCGTTTTGAAGTGCGTAAAATTGCAGAAAAAACCGTCATTTTTGATGCCGGACATAATCCGCATGGCGTTGATTTTTTGTTAAAGCAATTGCAGAAATTCTTAGAATACAATAAACAGTACACAGAAGTGATCAGTATTTTTTCAATGCTGTCAGACAAGGATATAAATTCTGTCGCCAATTTGTTGAAAGACACTGTTTTAATGTGGAAAATTGCACCATTAACCGTTCCGCGCGCCGCTGATATCACACAATTGGATTCTGCACTGCAGGGGCTTAAGGTGCAGCACTTTGACAGTGTGAAATTAGCTTTTAAATCAGCCGTAGATGAAGCGAAGAATAATCAGCTGATTTTGGTATGTGGTTCATTTCATACCTTAGAAGCGGTATGGGAGTATTTGGAAGAATGTCAATGAATAACAAACAGCGCTGGATGGGCGGTGTTGTTTTATTAAGCGGCGGTGTTTTGCTGACCGCATTGCTTTTAAAAGGCAAAGAAGAAATTCATCACAATCAGGTTCAGGCGTCTGAAACTGCTGTTGAGGCTGCTCAAAAAAATACCAATAACAGCGCATCTCAGCTGACTGTAGATGTTGAAACGGAAAAGCGCCTGCTGGAAGCGCAGCGCCATGCCCGTGAAAAGTCTGTGGCTGAGCAGGAAGCGCGCGCTGCAGAATTCTTGGCAATGCAGCAGCAGGCTGAAGCGGATGCTGCCCGCAAAGCCGCCGAAGAATATGCAGAATTGAATGCGCGCCGTTCAGCGCAGCAAAGTTCAGATAACATTCCGCCAGAGCTGGTAGAGGATCAGGCCGCTAAACAAAAGCATCTTGCTGAGGATAAACTGGCGGCTCAAAAAAAGTTAGATCAGCAGAAAGCAGCGCAGCTCAAGGCTGATCAAGCCAAGCAGGATGCTGCCAGAAAAGCTGCTGATGCGGAAAAACATGCGGCGGATGAAAAGCGGAACGCTGAACGTTTAGCTGCTGAAAAGAAAGCAGCAGAAAAACAGGCGTCTGAAAAACAAGCGGCAGAAGCTAAGCGGAAGGCAGAAGAAAAGCAGAAAGCCGAAGCAAAGCAGAAAGAAGACGCCAAGAAAAAAGCTGAAGCGGAAAAAGCCCGTGATTTATTGGAACATGGCGATAAGCAATGGATGGTGCAGGTGGCGCTGGCAGCCAATGAGGCCAATGCTGATGCAGTGGCGTCTAAGCTGAGGGCAAAAGGCTATCGAGTGACCAAGAGCCCGACCTCAAAAGGTATCCGCATCATGGTGGGCCCATCGAAAGACCGTGAAACCGCAGATTCTGCACGCAAGAAAATCAACTCCGATGCCAGTTTGGGCATGAAGTCGGCATGGGTCATTGATTGGGTGCCGCTCGATAAGCGCTAAGCTGCATCCGCATAGACGATATTCAAGATGGATCCCCCAGCTGCTGGCGGATCCATTTTATATTCTCAGGGCTGAATAACTTTTCAATATTGCTCCAGATGGGGTGAAAGCCATAGCCGCCATGTTTCATTTCATTCAGTGCATCTTCTACAGGCCAGTGTTCGTAAATAATCCGGTACATGGCAATGCTGGCGCCAGTGCGGTCAGAACCGTGATAGCAATGAATTAAAACTTTCTGATGGTTCTGCTGGGCGTGCTGAATGCTTCGCATGACCTGAAGCAAATCTTCTTTGGAAATCGCCCAGGTCTGAATGGGGATATGCACCAATTGAAAGTCTTGGGCGGGCAGTATGCTTTCATCGGCATTGCGTGATCTTAAATTGATCACCACTTGAATGTTATGCGCTTTGAGCAAAGGCAGCAGGTCAGAATGGGGCTGTTCACTGCGGTAGATGAAAGGGCTGATTTGATAAAAGTTGGCGTTGCCTTCAATGGCGGTTCCCCAGTTTTCAGGGCGCTGCTGATCAGGCCAAACCGCAGATGTCATGCAGCCTGTCAGGCTCGCGCTCAGCATGAGTGTTAAAGCAAGGCGTTTCATAGGGCGGAGTATCTCGAAAATTCAATAGGATCGTGTGCGCAGATGAGTTCAATAGCCGGCTCAGTTTGCGCTAAATGCTTGATTTTTTCTAAATTGGCTATGCGCTGCTGATTGTCTACAGCAAATAAGCGTTCCAGTTGATTGAGCGTTTTCAGGGAATGTCCGCCGGCCAACTCTAAGTGAGAGTAATAGGCATCACCGCAGAAAAACAGCCATCCATCCCGCTTGCGGATTGTGATGCCGCAATGCCCGCGGGTATGGCCCGCTAAGGGAATCAGCAAGATATCGTCATGAAACAATTGAAAGCCTTGCACGCGGTGCAGGTTATGCCAGCTTTCACCTTGCAGCGGTTCAACAAAGTTCCAGTAACGGTGCTGCTGGAACTGCTGCGGCTTATAACGGGCTTTGCTTTTGAATGATTTCAGATTGCGCGCGGCGTTATATTCGCTTGACAGCACATGTACGGTAGCCTGAGGGAAATCTGAAATGCCGCCTGCATGATCAAAGTCTAAATGCGACAGCAGAATGTGCTTCACATCTTTAGGCTGGAAGCCTAAGCGCTGAATCTGCGCAACCGCTGAAAGTTCTAAATTGTTTTCAATGCGCCCTGCACGGGCGATGAAGCTGCCTAAACGGGTTTTGGTATGCAGATAGTCCTGAACGCCCAGTCCAGTATCCACCAAAACTAAGCCTTGATCTGTTTCCAGCAGCAGGCAATGGCAAATGACTTTAGCTGTAAAGCGGTTTTGCCCGAAAAGCGGACCGCAAACAGGGCACATGGTGCCGCAGTGCAAATGGTGAATATTATAAATCATGATGTCATTTTTATTCGGTTGTCCGGTTATTTATAACTGAACGGAGGCATTTTCACCAAATTGTATTTGTTTAAGCTTTGCAATGATTCACATTTCAGGCTGAAAAAAAGCCTACGCGGAGGCAGGCTGTGGAGAATCTCAAGACCGGCTCGTCATGCGGCCTGAATTTAGCGCGGTTCAGCCGCCGTATTTATAAAAGTTCTCCCTTATTTTAATGGCAGCGTAATTTTTTGCTTTTCTATACTGCGCATGCCGTTTGCCTTGTGCAAAATTAAAAAGGAGTCCTTTTAATTTTGCTCAGGCTGGGGTGTTAAGCGCAAATAGGGCTTAACAGCCTTATAGCCTTTTGGAAAGCGCTGTTTGATTTCTTCTTCATCTTTTAAGGACGGGACAATCACCACATCATCGCCCTGCTGCCAGTTGGCTGGTGTGGCTACTTTATGATGATCCGTCAGCTGCAGGGAATCGACGACGCGCAGAATTTCATTAAAGTTGCGGCCTGTTGAAGCGGGGTAGGTAATAATCAGGCGGACTTTCTTACTCGGATCAATAATCACCAAAGAGCGGACAGTTAAAGTTTCACTGGCATTCGGATGAATGAAATCATACAGCGTAGAAACTTTACGGTCTTTATCTGCAATGATCGGGAAATTGACCGTGGTATTTTGTGTTTCATTGATGTCATTGATCCAGCCTTTGTGAGATTCAACATCATCCACAGAAAGCGCAATGGCTTTCACGCCGCGTTTAGCAAATTCATCCTGGAGTTTTGCCGTATAGCCCAGCTCGGTGGTGCAGACAGGCGTGTAATCGGCGGGATGCGAAAACAAAATGCCCCAGCTGTCTCCGAGGAAGTCATAAAAGCGGATGGCGCCTTCGCTGGATTCCTGTGTGAAATCGGGTGCGGTGTCTCCTAAGCGTAAACTCATTTTCAAGCCTCATAATGCATCGTTGTATGTAGATGTTGTTTAATATGGCGCAGTTTCTTTACTATGAAAAATACTGTTTATGTATTTCTTTATCTGTAAAGTGAAAATAGAAAATAACGATTCAGTGGAAAAAATCCTGAGAGTCATCGGGCATTTACTGTATCGGCTGTACAAAATTTGCTACATTACTTTGCCTTAGGTCCATCGGGCTAGAATGAAAGATCAGACTTTTTTAGCGGCTTTTCGCGCAAAGCCCTTGTACTTCAAATTTCTAGCACCATAATAACGACTAAGAAAACTTATTCATTTGACAAGCAAGATTTAGAGAGTCTATTCATGTTGGCAAGTCTGATCGGAGGCATCTTCGGTACTAAAAATGAGCGCGAACTCAAACGCATGCGTAAAATCGTAGACAAAGTGAATGCGCTCGAGCCGACGATATCTGCACTAAGCGATGCAGACTTATCTGCAAAAACTGAAGAATTCAAACAACGTTATAATAAAGGCGAAAGTCTGGATAAATTGCTTCCAGAAGCGTTTGCTGTCTGCCGTGAAGCGGCTAAGCGCGTGATGGGAATGCGCCATTATGATGTGCAGCTGATTGGCGGTATTACGCTTCACGAAGGTAAAATTGCAGAAATGCGCACCGGTGAAGGTAAAACCCTGATGGGTACGCTGGCTTGTTATTTAAATGCCATCAGCGGTGAAGGCGTACACGTGATTACCGTGAACGATTATTTGGCGCAGCGCGATGCTGAACTGAACCGCCCGCTGTTTGAATTTTTGGGTTTAAGCATCGGCATTATTTATTCCATGCAGGATCCGACTGAAAAAGCGCAGGCTTACCGTGCGGATATTACCTACGGGACCAATAATGAATTCGGTTTCGACTATCTGCGTGACAACATGGTGTTCTCGCTGGCAGAGAAAAAACAGCGCGGCCTGACTTATGCCATTATCGATGAGGTCGATTCGATCCTGATTGATGAAGCGCGCACGCCGCTGATTATTTCCGGGCAAAGTGAAGATTCTTCACAGCTGTATGCCGCAATCAACTCTATTCCGCCGACACTGCATCCGCAAAAAGAAGAGAAAGTGCCGGATGGCGGCCATTTCTGGATTGATGAAAAGCAGCGCACCGTTGAAATGACCGAAATCGGCTATGAAACCGTTGAAGACGCTTTAATTCAGATGGGCTTGCTGGCGGAAGGTGAGAGCCTGTATTCATCTGCCAATTTGAACCTTGTGCATCATGTGTCTGCGGCTATCCGCGCGCACTATTTATATCAGCGCAATGTGCATTACATCATTCATGATGGTGAAGTCATTATTGTCGATGAAAACACTGGGCGTACCATGCCGGGCCGCCGCTGGTCAGAAGGCTTGCATCAAGCGGTGGAAGCGAAAGAAGGCCTGGAAATTCAGCCGGAAAACCAAACGCTGGCCACCACAACTTTCCAGAACTATTTCCGTCTATACAAAAAGCTTTCAGGCATGACCGGTACAGCGGATACTGAAGCTGCCGAAATGAAAGAAATTTACGGTTTGGATGTGGTGCTGATTCCAACGCACCGCCCAATGATCCGTAAAGATGAAAACGATTTAATTTATTTGAACCGCAACGGTAAATATAACGCGATTATTCAAGAAATTCAGCGTGTGCATGAAGAAGGCGTTGCGCCAATCCTGATTGGTACGGCAACTATTGAAGCGTCTGAAATTTTGTCTGATAAATTAAAAGAAGCAGGCATTGCGCACGAAGTATTGAACGCGAAGCAGCATGAGCGTGAAGCGGATATTATTGCACAGGCAGGTTCACCGCGCGCTGTGACGATCGCCACCAATATGGCGGGCCGCGGTACAGATATTCTGCTCGGCGGCAACTGGAAAGCCAAGCTGGCTAAAATTGAAGCGCCAACTGCTGAAGATGAAGCGCGCTTGAAAGCTGAGTGGGAACAAAATCATGAAATGGTTTTGAACTCAGGCGGCCTGCATATTATCGGTTCTGAGCGTCATGAATCACGCCGTATTGATAACCAGCTTCGCGGCCGTGCCGGCCGTCAAGGCGACCCAGGTGTTTCACGCTTCTATTTATCGCTTGAAGATGACTTGATGCGCATTTTCGCCGGTGACCGCGTGGTTGCCATGATGCGCGCCATGGGCTTGCAAGAAGATGAAGCGATTGAGCACAAAATGGTGTCGCGCTCAATTGAAAATGCGCAACGCAAAGTTGAAGCGCGCAACTTTGACATCCGTAAAAACTTGTTGAAATACGATGATGTGAATAATGAACAGCGTAAGATTATTTACTCGCAGCGTGATGATGTTTTGGCTGAAAACTCATTGCAGGAATACATTGATGAAATGATCCGTGATGTGATGAAAGGCGTGATTGAAGTTTATGTGCCGCCTGAATCCATTCATGATCAGTGGGACATTAATGGCCTTGAAAGCGCTTTGCGCGAAGACTTGGCAATTGACTTGCCGATCGGTGAGTGGCTGGAAAATGACCGCCGCTTAGACGAAGAAGGTTTGGTTGCGCGCATTACGGATGAAGTTCTGTCACGCTATCATAGCCGCCGTGAGCAAATGGGTGCAGAATCTTCTGCGCAGCTGGAACGGTATTTTGTGCTGAACTCACTGGACCGTCACTGGAAAGAGCACTTGGCTGCCATGGATTACCTGCGTCAGGGCATTCATTTGCGCGGCTATGCACAAAAGAATCCCGAGCAGGAATATAAGAAAGAAGCATTTAATCTGTTTGTGAACATGCTTGCAGTTATTAAATCGGACGTAGTGACTGATTTGTCACGCGTGCATGTGCCAACTGCTGAAGAGCTGGCAGAGATGGAAGCGCAGAAGCAGGCTCAGGCGGATGCTATGCAGCTGAATCTGTCGCATGCGGAATTTGACAGCTTATTGGCTGACGATTTATCTGCTGAAGTCGATGCGCAATTTACACCTGTACAGGGCAATCAATTGGTTGAAGCGCCGGAAAGCCGCAACTCGCCATGCCCTTGCGGTTCAGGCCTGAAATATAAACAGTGCCATGGTAAAATTTAACGAATGACTGCCTAAATCAGAGCCGAAAGGCTCTGATTTATTTTGTGGCATAAGTTTTTCAGCCTGTGAATAGTATTTGCAGTTCGCTGAATTAAGTGTTATTTAGTTTCAGATTGATAATTGGAAAACGGAACCGACAATGAAAAAAGTATTACAACCGTTGATGATTGCTCTGCTTGCAATGCCTGTATTTGCAGCTGCGAATACACAGACCTCTACGCCGGAAAAAGTAAAGCAGGCAATAGGCGCGCAAACTGCTCAAGCTCAAGTCGGAGCTGACGGCCAAGTAACAATTGCTAGCCCGCGTACAGGTATCAAATATACTTTTGCTAATCCAAACCGTCCGATTGTGATGCAGACTGCAAAAATTGCTGCGGCAAATTCAGCAAATGCGGACCGCATTATTGCATCCAATCCTGCATTGTCTGATGCAAGCCAGCAAAGAGCGAAACAAGCGCTGCTGAACGAAGCGGGACAGCTGGCGCGTAATTGATATCTTCTGAATGCTTAAAAAAAACCAGCCAGCCGGCTGGTTTTTTATCGAAAAGGATTGCATAAGAAAAATAGCCTTAAACTAGGCTGGCGCTCGATTTTTTGTGTATTTTGCTCTAAGCTGTATTTTTTCTGAAAACTGAATTGGAAATTTGAAAATGGCAGTTGGTGACGTATCTATGCCGCACATGCATGCGGTGAAAGGTGTAAAAATTGGTTCGGCAGAAGCGTATGTGCGCTATCAGAACCGACGTGACCTGGTTGTTTTTGAATTTTCAGAAGGCACTCAAGCTGCGGGCGTCTTTACTCAAAATGCATTCTGCGCTGCGCCAGTTCATGTGTCTAAAGCTCATCTGAAAGCAGGCAATCCGCGTTACTTGGTGATTAATACTGGTAATGCCAATGCTGGCACAGGCAAAATCGGCATGGCTAATGCCGAAGCAACTTGCGCCAAGCTGGCCGAATTGGCCGGTGTGCAGGCTTCAGAAATTTTACCGTTTTCAACCGGCGTGATTGGCGAACAATTGCCGATTGATCGTTTGCTTTCAGGCTTGCAGCCGGCATTGAATTCACTGAGTGAAAATGCTTGGGTCGATGCTGCTGCGGGTATTATGACCACGGATACAACACCTAAAGGCGCATCTGAACTGTTTCAGCTGGATGGTGTAACATACACCATTACAGGCATTTCGAAAGGCGCAGGCATGATCCGCCCGAATATGGCGACCATGCTGAGCTACGTTGCAACAGATGCGCCGATCAGCCGTGAGTTGGTGCAGCAGCTGCTTAAAGATGCCGTGAATGTTTCTTTCAACCGCATTACCATTGATGGCGATACATCAACCAATGACTCCTGTATTTTTGCAGCAACAGGCCAGGCGGGCGGTATAGAGATCAGTTCAACGGGCGATGCCCGCTATGCAGCGGTTGCAGAGGTGTTGACGCGTGTCATGAAACGTCTGGCGCAATTGATTGTCCGTGATGGGGAAGGCGCGACTAAATTCATTACCGTCGCTGTAGAAGGCGGCGGCAATACGCAAGAGTGCTGTGATGTGGCCTACAGCATTGCGCATTCGCCATTGGTGAAAACAGCGCTGTTTGCATCAGATCCAAACTGGGGCCGTATTTTAGCGGCCATTGGCTATGCCGGTGTGCCGGAACTGAATGTAGAAAATATTCAGGTGTGGCTGGGGGATGTGCAAATTTGCAAAGATGGCGGAGCCGCAGCGGATTATACGGAAGAAGCTGGCGCGCGTGAGATGGAGAAATCCGAGATCACCATCCGTGTCGATTTAGGGCGGGGCGAGGCGAAAGATACGGTCTATACCTGTGACCTTTCCTATGATTATGTGAAAATCAATGCGGATTACCGCTCTTAAGCAGTTAAAGATTTTTTTAAAGCCTCCATCGCGAGGCTTTTTTATAACGGATACTTTTGAATGACTGGTCAAAAAGCTTAACCGTTATTTCAGGCCGGTAACTTGGGTAGAGTCCATCGAATAGGCTGGGCATTAAGGATAGAGAAGATTTTGTTATGAGTGATGCGAACAATTTAATTGCCAATGAAGCAAAAACCATTGTGCAGGCGCATTTAGACCGTTTGGGTGAGGCAAAAGAACATCTTTTGACGGAAGAAGCCAAGCTTGAAAAATTTGAATTGATCAAAGCTGAATTAAAAAAACGCAATGCTGTCCTTGTCGCTCATTATTATTGCGACCCAGAAGTGCAGGAGTTGGCTGAGCTGACTGGCGGCTGCGTTTCAGACTCATTGGAAATGGCGCGTTTTGGCCGTGACCATCCTGCGACAACATTGGTGGTTGCTGGTGTGAAGTTTATGGGAGAAACCTCAAAAATTTTATCGCCAGAAAAAACAGTGCTGATGCCAACGCTAGAAGCAACCTGTTCATTAGATCTGGGCTGCCCGGTGGATGAATTTACCCAGTTTTGCGATACGCACCCAGATTATACCGTTGTGGTGTATGCCAATACATCAGCTGCTGTTAAAGCGCGCGCGGATTGGGTTGTGACCTCCAGCTGCGCAGTTGAAATTGTAGAGCACTTGGATAGTCTTGGTGAAAAAATTATTTGGGCGCCCGATCAGCATTTGGGACGCTATATTCAAAAGAAAACTGGCGCTGATATGCTGTTATGGGATGGTGCCTGTATTGTGCATGAAGAATTCCGCGCGCGCGGCATTGCCAATATGAAAGCACTGTATCCAGATGCGGCCGTTCTGGTGCATCCAGAATCGCCAGAATCAGTAGTCGACATAGCAGATGCCGTCGGCAGCACGTCTCAGCTGATCAAAGCAGCGCAGGCTTTGCCGCATGAGCGTTTAATCGTAGCTACAGACCGAGGCATTTTTTATAAGATGCAGCAGGCGGTGCCGGATAAGATTCTGATTGAGGCGCCAACAGCCGGTGAGGGGGCAACGTGCCGTTCTTGTGCGCATTGCCCGTGGATGGCAATGAATGAATTAGACGGCATTTTGCAGGTTTTGCAGCGTGGTGATCAGGAAATATTCGTTGATCCTGCACTGGCTGAACGCGCAAAATTGCCTTTAGACCGCATGCTGAACTTCAGCGCGGGTTTAAAACGCTGAAAGTTGATTAAAAAATGCTTAAAATGCTTGATAAATAAGCGGTTGAAGCGTTTTTTTAACTTTTTTTAAATATAGGTGTTGACGTCCTTGGGCGTCGCGCCTAAAATGCACCCCGTACCGAACGAGATGTTCGATACAAAGCTGAGATGAANTTTTAACTTTTTTTAAATATAGGTGTTGACGTCCTTGGGCGTCGCGCCTAAAATGCACCCCGTACCGAACGAGATGTTCGATACAAAGCTGAGATGAATCGGAGCATAGCACAGCCTGGTAGTGCACCTGGTTTGGGACCAGGGGGTCGTAGGTTCGAATCCTACTGCTCCGACCAATTCTTCAAGGCAATATAATCGCATGATATTTTATATCATCGAGCATGCGCCTGTAGCTCAGTTGGATAGAGCATCCGCCTTCTAAGCGGATGGTCACAGGTTCGAGTCCTGTCAGGCGCGCCATTTTTGGCTTGCTTGATATTTAGAATCTGAAAGCGATGTAACGGTGGATGTAGCTCAGTTGGTAGAGCCCCGGATTGTGATTCCGGTTGTCGTGGGTTCGAGTCCCATCATTCACCCCAATTCGGAGCATAGCACAGCCTGGTAGTGCACCTGGTTTGGGACCAGGGGGTCGTAGGTTCGAATCCTACTGCTCCGACCACTTTTTAAAAGTGGTCAAGTAAAGATGCCGCGTTAAGCGGTTTTTTTATGCCTGAAATTTGGCAATTCCCAGATTAAAAAAAGCCTCCTGTTCAGGAGGCTTTTTTCTTGCGGATCAAGGAATAATTGTCACATTTACTCGTCGATTTTGCGCACGATGCTCTTCAGTGTCATTGCTGACTAGAGGAAGATCGGAACCGCGGCCAATTGTCTGAATGTTGTCTGCTTTAAACCCGTGCGTTAAAAATACATTGGCTACGCTCTGCGCGCGCTTTTCCGACAGCAATAAATTATAGCTGGCTTGGCCAATATTATCGGTGTGGCCGACAAATTTAACTTTCACCAAATTGTATTGCTGTAATTGATTGGAAAGCGTAATGATCCGCTCTTGCTGGTGGTCTTTAATCTGATAATCGTCAAAATTAAACAGCAGATGTTCCGGCAGCGCTAAAGTCCAGCCATCCTGGGTGAGCGTAAAGCCCTATTTTTTTAGCATTTTTGCTTGTTTGTAGCTTAGATTTCCTAAATTCATGCATGCGCTTAAAATTGCGCTTAATGTCAGAATGAAACAAGCAGTAGCTGCTCTTTTAAACATGGTGTGCCTATTTATTATCAAGTTTGGGGTAAATATACCATTTTTCATTCAGCTGTTTAGCTTTGCACAGCGCATGATCGGCATTCGCAATCAGTTCTTCAGGTGTTTTTGCTTTGTGGGTAAAAGCAGCGCCGATGCTGATGCTGAGCGAGATATTTTGCTGCTCAAAAATAAATGTAGATGCAAAACACTCTTGGATGCGTTGACAGTGATGTGTGATATCAGCGGAAACGCAAATGTTTGGGATAATGATGGCGAACTCATCTCCTCCTAGGCGTGAGAAAAAAGCATCCTCTGGCAGAACTTTCTTGACGCAATAGGATGATGCGCGCAAAACGGCATCTCCAGCCAAATGGCCGAATTTTTCATTCACATTTTTAAAGTGATTGAGATCCAGCAGTAAAACGGCTGCATTCTGTGGCTCAGCTGCTTCAAAAAGCTTAAACAACTCTTGATAAAAGAAGCTGCGGTTAGGCAGGAGGGTTAAGGGGTCATGCTTGGATTGATGCAGCAGCTTATTATTTTCAGACAGCAGTGTATGGTTTGATTGTTCAATTTCGCTGAGCAAGCCATTGAAGGCCGTACTTAAGGCTTGCAGCTCCTGAATGTCGGAACTTGATACCCGCATATTGTAATTCTTCTTTACGCTGATCATTTGCGCGGATTCTACAATAATGCGTATGGAGTGCATGAGGTATTGGTAGACCGAATTTACAGCCCAGTAGGCTGTTGCCAGCAGTAAAATAAAGCCAATTAAGAGCGCCAATAGAATTTTGTGGAAAAAAATCACTAACTCTGATGAGTTGCCGTAAACAATCAGTTTGCCGAAATTTTGCTGATTATGCTCGATATTCATATAAATCGGCTGGCTGTAGAACAGATGATCCAGAAATGACTGGCTTGAAAGTTGCTGTAAGTCTTTTTGCTCCGCGTGCGCCAATAGGCTGTTGCTGGGTGTGTTGATTTCAATGGCGCGAATAGGGTATTGCTGAATATATTCGTTTAGAATTTGATTTATCGTGAGTCGATCATTAAAAACAACGGCGGGTTGAATTCGCTCATTTAAGGCTTCCGTTAAAATATTCAGGCTGCTTTTTGCATAAGCATTCATTGTGTATGTAGAGATCACTAAAAAAATGGCAGAGCAAATCGTGAAAGTCAGAACAAAAATCGTCAGTTGAGATCGCGTAAACAGCTGATGCAGTGTAATCGGGGTGTATAGCTGCTTCATTGATTGCCCTCCATATTTTTTCCAAGAAGTAATACACGTGGATCAATATGAACTTTGGCTTGAGAGAGGCTGTTTAAATTCACTTTAAATGCGTAGCTGCTATTGCGTTTATAGATGCAAAATGCGCTACCCAATTCACATTCCGCATTATTGGTGCTGATTGATAGGGTGGGAAAGCTGACAGCAGTATTCAATAGCTGCTGTTCGGCTTTGGGTGATAATGTTGAAAAAATTAAAACTTCACAATCTTTGCTTTTAATGGCATTGCTTAAAATGCTGGAAATTTTGAAATTCGAAGGATTGGGTGAGTGGCTTTGGAATTGCTGCGCAAGCGCAGAATTGTCCACCACGCAAATTTCAGGCATGGTGGTATTCCATTTTGCGTAGCTTAAAATGGAAAAGGTTGTGCTGTACGGGGTGGAAACTGGATCTGCAAATGAGGCGGCGCTGAAAAAAGCAACGCAGACACATAGTGTGTTTAGGGTAATTCTTGGGAACATTTTAAATTTTAAAAAATAAGGTTGTATGGGTGAAGAGTAAATCAAACTCAATTTTCAAGGTAATTAGGGTAGATTGGGTCAATAATAATACTTAATAGCTATAGAATGTTTAAAAAAGAGACACACGGTGAAAATATTAAGAAAAAGGTATTGCAAGGGATAGGAAATACTGTAGAATGCACATCCATCGGCGGTGATGAAGATT